>JADYZD010000001.1 GCA_020853295.1 Bacteroidia bacterium
ATTCCATCTGCAATGCCGCCTTTATAGGTATTTGCAAATTTGGGAAAAGAAGATGGCAAATTCACGCTGGTACTGCCGCCACTGGCAAAAACATCATTGTGTTTTCCAAAAGCAATTCCATAAAAAGCATCATGCCCATCCATTCCCAAAAGTTGGGCCCAGTTCAGTTTTTTCAAATCAATGGAAAGCGAGAATACACAAGCATCTTCCTTACCGCCGTACCATCCAGAATTGTTGGACCTTGGGAAATTGGTGCTATAAGTGCTGCCACCAACGTATACATTTAAACCATCGGTAATAATCTCACCCCTAAACTCATCGGCATAGTTGTACAACAATGGAAAATTGTCAATACTTTCCACTTCCCTATTGGCTCCAACTCCATCCAGCCCATTGCCACCTATATAAGTAGAGCCCAGCAATTGTTTTCCGTCGGCAGAAAAAGCACTTACAAAAAAGTCGTAATCTCCATTGTGCGAATTGTCGTAAGCACCCGCTGAAATGGGGAAATTCTTGCTGCGCGTGCTGCCCATAACGTACAAAGTTCCGGTATCCGTGGCTACCATGGAATGCGGTTGTTCATTATTGGCCCCTCCCAAATATGTTCCATAAATGAGTTTGGTGCCCAGAGAATTAAATTTAAGAATAGCAGCATCTCTATCGTCGCCATAACCTATTCCTTCTTCTACTCCACCGCCAAAAGTGGTTTGAAAAGCACCTGTAGTTACTGGGAGTCCGACATTAAATACCGTGCCGCCAGCAAATCCATTGCCCAAATCATCATAAGTACCTGTGCATCCAAAATTATCTGCCCGGGAACCCGTGTAGGTGCTAAACACCAAAACAGGATCTATAACAATTCTATCAGCTGATGCCACATTGCTGTTAATTTGATAGTAAAAGCTTTTGCCTTTCTGTTTGTAGGCGGCATCAAGTATAAACCGTCCATTTTCGTTTTCAGAATACACCAGCGGCATGGCATCTACAAAATCCTGTACCGATGTGCTTACATTGATTTTCTTATTTCCATCCACCTTAGCTTCTGCGCCTATATACTGCATTTCAATTGCAGCGGTGGCTTCGATGTTTTTACACTCCAAATTGTACTTGAGTTGGCCATTTTGGCTGAATATCCTCAAATCCACTCCTGGATATAGGGATTTCACTAAAAGTTCTGAGTTTGCATGAACACCAGCAGCCCAATTTGCCGGATTATTTCCCAAAAAATAATTGTAATAAGTTTCGCTTTGGGTTCCTGTTGTTACAATATTCGAAAAATTTCCATTTTTAAAGTACAAGTAAAAAGCATGTCGGTTAATTGGAAAGCGGTGCAAAGCGCGGTCATGCATATTCTCCGCAGCGTCCGCATCCCATAAGCTAAATAGGAGTCCGCTATCGGTTAACCACAAATTTCCATTTACAAGATCTGCTTTATAATAGGCCTTTTTCGGCCACTGGCCTTTATTTGGAACAAACTGAACTTGCGAAATCACCGCATTTGCTACAATGCAAATTCCCAAAAACAACAAGTGCTTTTTAAAGGATATGTGTAAATGCAATTTCAAAAGGAAGTATACCTTATTATATATAGACGCAAAAATCGGACAAATGTTTCATTTGCTGTGTCATTTTTACATATCGTTTTTATGAGCTGTGTATTTAGGGCTTATCAAACCGTATTTTTTTCAGAACTTCGCAGCGATTTGAGCACCACTTCCCTAAGAATCGTTTTTTTTGGCACCCCAGAGTTTGCGGCGCACAGCCTTAAGCTAATTGCAGCTACCGGCCACCATATAGTAGCGGTGGTTACTGCAGCAGATAAACCTGCTGGTAGGGGTATGAAAATTCAAGAAAGCGATGTAAAGAAAGCCGCGTTGCAACTGGGATTGCCTATTTTACAGCCCACCAACCTTAAAAGTGAAGAATTTCAGCAAACATTAAGGGAACTCAATGCCGACTTGGGAATAGTAATTGCGTTTAGAATGTTGCCTGAAGCGGTGTGGAGCATGCCTAAAATGGGCACATTTAATTTGCATGCCTCTCTGCTGCCCAAATACAGAGGCGCTGCCCCTATTAACCACGCCATTATACAAGGAGAACAGGAAACGGGTGTTACTACCTTCTTCTTAAAACATGAAATTGATACCGGCGATATTGTAAAACAAGAAGCGGTAAGTATTGGAGAACAAGAAACCGCAGGCGAGTTGCACGACAAACTTATGGCAGTAGGTGGCAAATTGGTGGTGGCAACATTAGAAGAAGTAGCTACAGGCAAATGGCACACCCAACCCCAAAATGCCAGTGAAACAGATCCCATAGCACCCAAATTGTCAAGGGCATATTGTGAAATTTTTCACAACGACACTGCCAAAACCACTTTCAACAAAATCAGAGGCTTGAGTCCATACCCCGGTGCATGGGGAGAAACTGCTTTTGGTACATTAAAGATATACAAAACCCTAATTACCGATAGAAAGAGTGGTTTTGAAGGGGCTTATAGGGACAACAACAAATTGTATTGGCCCTGTAAAGATTTCGATTTGGAAATATTAGAGTTGCAAGCAGCGGGCAAGCCAAGAATGAAAACCATTGATTTTATTAATGGTTTGGCCAACAAGGGTTAAAGCATATAACCCAGAAATAAAAAAAATATTATTTTTTTCAGACAAAAACTTGCATTGTATCGATGGAATGTCGTAATTGCAATTCACAACATTCACAAAACGAACGCCTATCGACTCAAAATTACCTAAGAAAACCTGTTAGTTTTCCCAATTTAAAACCTAAAACAACAAGGGGGTAATTATGCCAAGAGAGATCATTGCAGATGGTGTTCTACTTAAAGTTTATCTTGAAGGGAACGAAAGTGCTTTAGAGACGCTTATTAAGCGCCACAAGAGCCGTATTTTCACCAGCATTTTATTGTTGGTCAACGACCGCTACCTGGCCGAGGACATTTTTCAGGAAACGTTCATTAAGATTATCAATTGCTTAAAAGGAGGCAAGTACACCCATGAAGGCAAGTTTTTGCCATGGGCTTTGCGTATCGCCCGCAACTTAAGCATTGATAGTATTCGGCACAGGAATCGAATTCCAATGATTTCCGACAGTGAAGGAAACAATGTGTTCGATTATTTGCATATTGTGGAAGACAGTTGCGAAACCTCTATGGTAGAAAAAGAGGAAAGCAAAAGCCTTCATGCACTCATTAATCAATTGCCCGAGGAGCAAAAAGAAGTGTTGATTTTGCGTCATTATGCCGATTTGAGTTTTAAAGAAATCGCAGAAATGACAGGCACCAACATCAATACCTGTATAGGCAGAATGCATTATGCTTTGCTCAACCTCAGAAGAATGATCAAAAAAAATGTGGTCGTAACAAAATAAAAGTAAAAGTTGTTCGTTAATAAGGTTGTATAAAATACATACAGCCTATGAACGAAAGCCATACCCACCAACTTATCCTTCAATACATTTACGGGGAAACCAATGCTGAAATGGAATTAAAAGTACGAGGAATTCTTGAATCCAGTCCTGAAATAGCAAACTATTATCTGGAAATGAAAGAAGTAAAAAAATCCTTAGACTCCATTTTAGAAGACCCACACCCGACCAGCGTAGCGATTATCAGTGAGCATTCTCACGATAGCCATACTGAAGCTGTTTAATGTTAAAAATGTGCAAAAAACTTTAACCCTGCCTTAGGCGGGGTTTTTTGTTTTTCATATATTGCAAAAGTAAAATTACTTAATCCTATGAAAAACAAAGCATTTAAAATTTTTAGTCTTGCTGCTTGCAGCATTTTCCTATTCTCTTGCGCTACTGGCAACAAGTACAGCAAAAAGAGTTACGGAGGTGGTTGGAATGAAACTGTAGCCACTACAGAGAAGCAGGAAACAGTAATCCCCAATGATCCAGTAAACAATGTTGTGCAAAGTGAACCTGTTCAAGAGGTGACTACAACTGCTACTCCTGAGGTTACTCCAATTGCTGAAGTATCAAAAATGCAAAATACCGGCAAGGTTGATAATTCAGTAAAAGCATCGACCAAAGTGAGTACTGGTCAAAAAATTGCTCAAAAAATGCTGGCCAAAAAAGTAGCAAAAATTTCTAAAAAGCAGAACCCAAATGAGGTTGACAATAAAATATTGCTTGTAATCTTAGCAATATTGTTGCCTTGGTTGGCTGTGTTGTTATATAAAGGTGTAGGCACACAGTTTTGGATTTCACTTTTATTGTGGTTTTTATTCGTTCTACCTGGAATTATTTATGCACTATTGGTAGTGCTGGATGTGATATAATATTTTATCAATACTCAATAAAAAAAGGCCCGCCTTCGGCGGGCCTTTTTTATTGACTTCTATACCATTTATTTGGAAATAACTCCTGCTTTTACCTTGCTATTCAATACTTTGAATGTATAAAACAATCAATAATTATTGGAATATTCTCTGCCGTATTTTTAGCAAGTATCAATTTAAATTCTAATTGATTTTATTTACATTTAACCACTTGCCTGAGCTTATTGTCGGCAATGGCAAACTCACAATTTTCTTGCACTATTTCTTCAGAATTGATGATTCCAATTCCTTTTTCATCAAAATTCACAATCAATTGCTTTTGTACTGTTCCTTTACGTATTACAAAAACTTTCACTTGCTCACCTGCATGGTATGCACTGCTCAATACAATGCTTTTTGACTCCAATTGTTGTGCTTTAAATGCAAATGGCATTTCACTTTCCATAGAAAATGAATTGGTAACCGCAATTGTAGAAAAACCCAACACACCAGTTTCCGACATCAATTGAATGCGGTACAAATTTGGTCCATGCTGAGGACGGTTGTCTTCAAAAACCAATTGTTGGTTAATAGTTACAGATGTGGGAACAATGCGGGAGATGGCAACAAAACTCTGACCATCCCATTTTTGCACCTCAAACTCCGTTGCCCCAGTGAGGTTTGCATTCCATCCCAATTGAATGCCTACCGGTGTATTTAAACTGTGCAAGCCAATTTGGAATGTTTCGGTTTCTTGCATATCCGTTTTAGGAACTTTTACCTCTGCGGAATCTGATGCTGCGAATGGCAAATTTTCCAATAAATCGGACATCCATTCAAAAGAGGAATATTTTTCATCAAAAGCTTCGAATTTCATTTGGCCATGAAGGGTACCAAAAGCACAAAAAGACAACAGACATAACACATGCCTAAAACGCCAAAAACGAGTACCAATAAGAGTTTGCTTCATGTATCAAAAGAACCAAAACACAGCGAACTGCACTTTAGTTGGAGGGGTGATTTGATACGAAAATAGCCCAAAAGGTTATTCACATTTGCGAACAACCCCCAGCAATTGAGCAGCTACATTTATGGGTTTACCAAAATGGCAAACCAATTCATTAAAGATTAAAGAAACAGGTTTTTTAATTCGGTAGCCTCATCGGGCTTCATTCTACCTGCCAAAACCAAACGCACCTGACGTCGGCGCAGGGCTCCTTCCCATTTCAACTTTTCATTTTCATCCACGGGGGTGATTTCTGGAACAGGCGTGGGTTTATGCCTGCTGTCAAGCGCTACAAAAGTATAATAGGCTTCATTGCACTTTATTTTTTCTCCCCTGGGAATGTTTTCCGCAAACACTTCAATAAACACCTCCATAGAAGTGCGAAAAGCACGGGTAACATAAGCCTGAAGTGTAACAACATCGCCAAGCTTTATCGACTCACTGAAAGAAACACTATCTACAGAGGCTGTAACCACTATTTGGTTGGAGTGCTTTTGTCCAGCAATTGCGGCACAAATATCCATCCAATGGAGCAAGCGGCCACCCATAAGGTTGCCTAGGGTATTGGTATCGTTTGGCAATACAATTTCATTCATCATGGTGAATGAATCTTGGGGTTTTTTATTTGGAAGCGACATGAGTAATTGGATGCAAAAATAGGCAACAAAAAAGGGGCATAAGCCCCTTTTAAATATAATTCTTTTTAAGATTAAGCGCTGCCCTTAACAGAAACCAGGCTGCGGCCTTCTCTAGATTTGCGAAATTCAACAGTACCTTCAGTCAATGCAAACAAAGTATGGTCTTTACCAATACCCACGTTTACATCAGGGTGGTGTTTGGTACCACGTTGACGTACGATAATGCCACCGGCTTTCACGATTTGACCGCCGAAAATTTTCACACCCAGTCTTTTGCTGTGTGATTCCCTACCGTTTTTGGAGCTTCCCGCACCTTTTTTATGTGCCATATCAGTTTTTCTCTATTAAATTGTTAAGCTTTAATACTTTCTATTTTCAAACGGGTAAGGTAATCGCGGTGGCCATTCATTTTCTGATAACCTTTGCGGCGTTTCTTTTTAAACACCAACACTTTTTTACCTTTACCATGGTTTTCTACCGTTGCAGTAACAAGCGCACCCTTTACAGTGGGCTCTCCTACAGTGGTTTTACCATTATTGCTTACCAAGAGTACATTGGTAAATTCAACCTTATCTCCTTCACCTGCTTGAAGCCTGTTAACGATCAAAGATTTGTTCTCTTCTACTCTGTATTGCCTTCCGGCGATTTCTACGATGGCGTACATCTCTCTAAAAATTGGGCTGCAAAGATAGAAAAATCCTTTGATAATTCAAATAGGCAATACCAAAGATTTAAACGAATGTGTTTTTTTATGCCTACTGTTCAAAATAATGGACCACTTTACAGCGTTCCTTATATATAAAAGAGGAGAGATTGTGGAAATCGGACCACCCTGCATTACACCCTGTATACATTATATTTGCAACTTCATGCAAAAGCCCCTGCTTTTTATTGTTTCTCTTTGTACAGCAAATTGGCTTGTCGCCCAAACCACACGCACCGGCTTTGACGATGGTTCTGTGGTGCAAACCGATTTTGTACCTAAGTTGATTCAAGCCAACAAACTCCTGCTCGACCCGAATATTCCCAAAAACCTTAGCCAATCTTTGGCCATTTCTTATAATCCATCAACTTTTCAGTGGAATACCCGCAAAATTGCCCACCTGATGCCTCCTGTAGGTCATTTTGAACCTGGTCTCGACACCTCTTACAATCCCAATTACGTGCGCCTAGGTGCCGGAAATTACAGCCACAAGCTGCTCGAAGGCTATTTGGCCAACCGCGCCAATAAAAAATGGGCTTACAACCTTGCCGTAATGCACCTCAGCGCAGATCAGCAAAATTCTATACGCGATTTTAGCACCAACAAAGGTTTTTTGACGGGTGCCCGTTTCTTTGGCCGCAGCAGTGTGGAAATGAGATTGAGCTATATGCGCGACATGAACCGCTTTTTTGCCAAAGACACTATATATAAAGGCGACAGAGCTGAAACCCGAAAAATCGGTCACAATGTTGGATTTAACCTCCTTTACGACCTTAAAAGCAATGAGCAAAAACCCGGATTTAAAACCGGATTTATGTTCAATAATTTTTTTAATAACCTCTCTCAAAGCGAAACTGAATTCGGAATCAATACTGGATGGGATTTTAATTTCCCCCATATTAAAACATTTGGTGAAGTACAAATATCCAATATCAAATACCGTCAAAGCTTCACTACTGTAAACAATTGGTTTATCGATGTGTTGCCACGAATCAAGTATTTCAATAAGGAGAATGGCGTAGAAGGAACTGCTGGTTTAAATCTCACCTGGTCATTTAGAGACACTTTCAAGCCTGTTTTTTATCTGAATCCATATGTATATGGTGAGAAAAAATTGGAAGGCCTAAAAATGAAAGTGTATGGCGGTATCGATGGAGGTTTGAGAAAAAACTCCATTCGCAGGTTTAGCGAAACTGTACCATTTACTTTTGATACAGTTAAGGTATATAACTCATATGAACAACTGAAAGGGTATGCAGGTTTGAAAGGCAGGATAACAGAAAACTCACAATTCAATGTAGAATTTGGCGGCAATACAATTGGCGATATGCCACTAGTAGTGGTAGCTGCAGATTCAATAGGTGCATTGCAACTGGTTTATGACGAGGTAAGCAATTTGTACTTTGCCGCGGATATTAGGTTTAGTATTGGTGAGAAATTGAGGGTATCGGCAAGTGGAAAAATCAACAATTACAGTACCAAAACAGAACTCAGGGCCTGGCACCTTCCTACCGAAACCTTTTCTGTATCCGCGGCTTACAACATCAACCAAAGATTGATTTTTAGCTTGGGTGTTGATGGACAGGGGAAACGCTATGCAAAACAAATTAATGGCGCCAATGACTTAAACATGAAAGGCTTTGCTGACTTGAATTTGCGCGTAGATTATAGGTTAAAAAACATCATCAGATTTTGGGTACAAGGCTCCAATTTAGTCAACCAAAAATACCAAGTTTGGTATGGCTACCAAAGCTACAGGCTAAATATAATTGGCGGAATTTCAGCCTCTTTTTGATGAATTGAAGGATAAGAAGTAAATTTGAAGTTATGGAATTGAAGAAAAGTTTGGACAAATATGTAGAAGAACTGCTCGGGTTGCACAATTGCGTTACCATTTCTGGGCTGGGTTCTTTTATTTATCGCGAAGCGCCAGCTTCTGCCAACCATTTTTCTTTTGAAATACGTCCCACTGTTAGAACGGTGTTCTTTAACAATGCCATTGCAGCAGATGATGGAATATTGGTGAACCAAATCCGTGAATCAGAAGGCATGAGTTATAACCAAGCCTTGGATGCGGTTAATTTGGTTGCTGGCGACATAAGACAAGGCCTGCAAAGCAAACGCAACGTGGGTTTTGGAAATTTGGGCAACTTTTTCCTAAACAGCGATGGCCATATTTTCTTTTTGCCAACAGCTTCTTTGAATTTGTCTCCAAATTCCTTTGGATTGCCCATTTTAAAATTGGATGAATTGGATGCAAAACACATCCCCACAGTTTTAAAACCGATTGCAGAAAAAGAATCTGAACCTGTTGTAACTAAAAAGGCTGCACCTGTTGTTGAAACTTTTGAGTTTGAAGAGGCAGAAGTGCTCCATTTGGAAGAACAATCAGAACAAAAGCGAAACTTTGGCTGGTTGTTTAAAGCGGCTGCTGTTTTTGCCATCCTTACACTAACAGGTACTGGTATCTATTTTGGCAAACAGTTTTTCAGCGCCAAAACCAATACCACCCAGCAAGCGGCAATTGCCCAAACTGATACCAATTTAGAAACCAAATCGGCTGTAAAAAGCGAAACACAAACGACTGAGCCGGCGATTGCACCAGCTGAACCTGCTGTAAATACTACCGAAACCAATAAAACTGAAACTGCAGTTGTACCCCATTTGCCAGAATTTGCCCTACAAAGCATAGAAGATAAATTGGCCGATTTGAAACAAACCAAAGGACACTATTTTGTTTTGGGGGGCATGTACATGAATGCTGATTTGGCGATTGCAGAATGCAAACGCTGGAATGCAAGTCATGTAAATGCGGCATGGATTAAACCAGAAAACAGCAGCTTATACAAAGTGGTTTTGGCAAGGTTTACCTCAGAAAAAGAGGCATCTGAGTTTGTAGGCAATATCGCTGTCATCAGCGGGGGAAATGTATCTGTTCGCCAGATTAAAATATTCAATTAATATGTCATCATACATCATAGAAAACAATCTGTCCACCTCAACCAATGAGAAATTGACCTCAGGTGGATTGGCCTTGGTAATCACCGCAGGCTTGATTTTAATACTGTGGTTTTTGCGTATATCTGTTTCTAATCCACCTTTTGATGTAAAACAAGGAGTGGTTTTACTCGATTTTGGTATGGTAGATGGTGGTTTTGGTGCTCCCGATCAGGGTGGACCCTCTCCCACACCTCCTGCTCAAGGCGGTGAAACTGGCGATGATGGTGGTGGACAAACACAAGCTGGTGGTTTTGGCGACATTGTAAACAATGATGCTGTTAAAAATGCACCCTCTTTACCTCCCATTAACCCACCTGCAAGTACATCACCCAGTGTAGACCCTAGGTTAAAAAATAGAAAAATAGGTACCCGCACTGGCAATGGCCAACCGGGCGATCCCAATGGATTTCCTGGAGGTTCTGGCAGAACTGGAAGTGGCACTGGAGGCAATAACGGCGGCGTAACTGGCAATGGTGGCAAACGCCCAGGTGGTGTTGGCAATGGAGTGTTTTCTTACAACTTTACCAACTTTAAACTGAGCAGTACAGTTACCAAGGTAAATGCCGATGGTGAGGGCAACATTGTTTGCAGGGTTTCTGTAGATTGTGGTGGTCGCGCTAGTGTGATTGAATACGGTTCTCGTGGAACTACTTACACCGGCTCTGAAAGCAACATGAAACAGGTATTTGATTACTTTTTAAGTAGATCCAGCTTCTCTAAAATTGGAGAGAAATGCCCAGAAAGTGGTTTGGTAACCCTTACCGTTAAAACTTCCATTTAATTCAAATTTATTGGCATCCTACGCCGAAACACTAGAGTACCTGTTTAACAGGCTGCCTGTTTACCAACACATTGGCAAAGCAGCTTATAAGGCCGATTTGAACAATACCATCGCTTTGATGAAAGCGTTGGACAATCCCGAATTGTCCTTTAAATCAATCCATATTGCAGGTACCAATGGCAAAGGATCGGTAAGCAGTTTGCTGGCCTCTATATTTGCAGTTCACGGTTTCAAAACCGGACTGTATACCTCGCCCCACCTCAAAGATTTCAGGGAACGCATTCGCATCAATGGAGAAATGATTCCAGAATCTGAAGTCGTGGATTTTACCCAGAGAATTAAACCCGAAATAGACCGCATTCAACCCAGTTTTTTTGAGCTTACTGTGGCCATGGCTTTCGATTATTTCCGTTCGCAGCAAGTAGACATTGCCATTATTGAAACCGGCATGGGCGGCAGGCTCGATAGCACCAATGTAATCCTACCCGAATTGAGCATCATTACCAATATTGGAATGGACCATATGGATTTTTTGGGGGATACCTTGTCCAAAATTGCCTCGGAGAAAGCTGGAATTATCAAACACAACATACCAGTGGTTGTGGGAGAAAAACACCCCGAAACAGATCCAGTTTTTGAGGGAAAAGCAGTTTCAGAAAAAGCCGCATTGTTCTATGCCGATGAAGCCCCTGAAAACTGGACTGAGCTATTTGCAATGAAAGGGAACTACCAAGTTAAAAATTTGGCCACTGTTGCAAAAGCGGTAGAAGTAATGCAGTCCACAGGCTTGCTTAAGCCCAATAAAGAGCTCTTAGAAAGGGCGCTGAAAGAAGTGGTGCAATGGAGTGGATTGCGCGGGCGCTGGGAAATCCTAAACCAACATCCATTGACCATTGCCGATGCAGCCCATAATGACCATGGTTTGAAATGGGCAATGAAACAGTTAAAGGAATTAAAGTCCAACCATATACACTTTGTATTTGGGGTGGTAAACGATAAAGACCTAAGCAAGGTGTTGCCTTTATTGCCTACTTCTGCCACCTATTATTTCTGCAAACCCAAAATCATTCGCGGACTTGACGCCAAATTGTTGCAGGAAAAATCGGAAAGTGCCGGATTGCATGGCAACTGCTATTCATCGGTAACTGAAGCCATAAAAGCAGCCCAGACCCAAGCAAAAGAAAATGATGTGTTGTATATCGGCGGCAGCACATTTGTAGTGGCCGAAGCCCTACTCTAGTGCTTTTGCACTAAACCTTTATAAGGAAGAATAGTCCAATCCGATTTCCGAGGAAACGCTTCTGTACAATCCTTTTAAGTCAATTAAAAAGCCATCAGTGGCAATATGCTGTTGAAACCAGGCTGGATTTAACTGGCAATATTCGGTATGGGAAACGGCCAAAATAATGCCATCATAAGTACCGTTGATGCTTGAGGCCAAATCAAAACCATACTCATGCTGTAGTTCAGCTGAATCGGCGTGTGGATCTACCACCTCAACATTTACGGAATATGATTTGAGTTCATTTACAATATCTACAATTTTAGAATTGCGGATATCGGCAACATTTTCTTTAAAAGTAGCGCCCATAATTAGGATGCGGCTGTCTTTTACCACCTTGCCCACCTTATTGAGCTTCTTGATGGCTTTTTGGGCAATGTGCGCCGCCATAGAATCATTGGTGTACCTTCCAGCGGCAATTACCCTAGGGTGAATGCCCATAGACTCTGCTTTGTGCAACAAATAATACGGATCTACTCCTATGCAGTGACCGCCAACCAAGCCGGGAGTGTATTTGTGGAAATTCCATTTGGTGCCAGCCGCTTCTATTACATCATAAGTATTGATTCCAATTTTATTGAAAATCATGCTCAATTCGTTCATCAACGAAATGTTCATGTCCCTTTGGGTGTTTTCAATTATTTTGGCAGCTTCTGCAACTTTTATGCTCGCAGCTCTGTAAACGCCAGGTTCAATAATGCTGGAATACAAATCTGCCACAACATTCAGTGATTCTTCATCGCAAGCACTTACAATTTTCAAAATTTTAGTCAGCGGACGTTCCTTATCACCTGGATTGATTCTCTCTGGTGAATATCCCACTTTAAAATCGGCAACTGCTTTTAAACCGCTGATTTCTTCAATCACCGGTACACAATCATCTTCTGTACAACCGGGATAAGTGGTGCTCTCATAAATCACATAATCTCCTTTAGAAATGGCGCGACCGACGGCCTTGCTTGCTCCCACCAATGGGGTCAAATCTGGCTCATTGGCTTCATTAATAGGTGTGGGCACTGCAACGATGTATATGCTGCACTCCTTTATTTCATCTGCATTAGATGTAAATCTAATATTGCAACCTTCAAACGCTTTAGAATCCAATTCTTTGCTGGGATCTATGCCTTGGTTCATTAATTCCACGCGTGCTGCGTTGATGTCAAACCCAACAACCCTGAATTTACGGGCAAACTCCAAAGCAATAGGCAGGCCTACATAACCCAGTCCTATTACACAAATGCTTTTTTCTCCTGATTGAATCTGTTGGAATAGATTTGTCATAAATAAGGCCGCGAAATTAGTTTATCGCGGCCATAATATCACTTTATCGTTGTGCTTTTCCTTTTAGAATAAAGATACGCTTAATTAAAATCAATGGGATACCCATATTTATTCTCTTCCACAGGCACCAAAGGCTGCCACAAGGGGTGTTTCCAATACATAAGTCCAGCAGCCTCATTGTTCATAATATCTTTAATCGATAATTTTTTGTTGATGGACTGGTCAAATTGGTAATACCTGGGCATTTCCATGGTTTTAATGGTGTCTTTTTCACCCATCCATACAAAAGAATAGCGCCAGTTTTCATCCTTCTTAGAGGTTTTGTCTTCCTTATCCTTGTGTTTCCAAAAATACATGTACCCGGTTTCACCTTCTATGTTCGCCTGTTTCTTGCCCAAAAACACCACGGTATCTTTTTTGGTAAAATGCCTGTAATTCACAAATGAATTGATGAAGTATTTTTCTTCAAAGAATATTTTTGGAATGGAGTCATTGAGTTTTCTGTCTTTCAACATTTGAACAAAACCATACTGACTTTCATTTCTATTGAAATAATGGCGTACCATGGTATCGGGCATTTTAATGGCATGTTTTAAATACAGGTTAATGAACTGCATTTTTTCTACATCATCCTTTAAAGCATAAATTTTATTTAAACGTTTTGGCACATCAGGATTTTGCTTGTAAAAGCGCACCAAAATTTTGGCCTTATCGTACAATGAATTGGAACTGCTGTTGTAAGAGCCACCCTCTTCGTCGTAGTAGGCAGGCGCAAAATCTGGTTCATAATCCGATACACTTTGATATTTAGGATGTAGGGAATAACGGCCATAAGCGCGCATAGAAGAACCCATCATGCCATAATCATATGCACCTCTATATGCCCCAGCGGAAAACAAGGTATTGCCATAATTGCCGTACTCATAATTATCCGGATTGCTGTATCCATTTGAATAATCGTTATACCTTCCATAAGAACCGCCATAGCCTCCATAGCCGCCATAACCATAATTCACAGATTTTGACAATTTGCGTTTTAAATCGTCTCTAAAACTCAAGGCCAAATCGGGTATCATGGATGCAAAAACGGTGGACTCAATCATGTTGCTATCTAGTAGGGTTAAGCCCAACGACATGATGCTGTTTTCGTACTCCTCATAGCGGTTAAGCGGCAACAATTTTTTGTAGTGGTCTTTCCACAATTTTAAACTGTCGTAAGCCGTAGGAATAATGGATGAGAATGCGCTGCTGTAGCTGCCTTCTGGTGCAAGAGGTGTTTCTTCTAGCAACCAATACAACAAACTATCCAGTGCTTCTTTATTTTTTAACCTGCCCAAATTGGCCAACATCAGTGCTTGTATTTCACTGGTATCGCCTCCCCTTCTGTATTTGTCCATATAAAATCCGATAAGGGGCAAATAATTGTCGCGAGACAATTTGGATTCAATGGTGTTTGCATAGGTTTCGCCGTAAAGGGTATTCTTGTCCATTGCCTTCATTATAGAAAACAAGGTATCGTTAAACTTGGCAGGAATTACAGAATAGTAATAGCGGTAATCAGCCGCCCTAAATAAATCCAGGCTGTCTTTAGATGAGAGCAATTTCACCATCAACTCACCAAAGGCATTGCTATCCACCATTGTGGGTGTTTTTTGCAGGGGCTTAATAGATTCAATCACATCTTTTACGTGGGCCGACATGCCCCTGTGTGCGGAATAACGGGTACTGATACTGTATTGGGTTTGTTCGCCCATATATTGTTTATCGTACTCCACATAAGAGGTACCTGAGTACTGTAGCATTTTTTCAAACACCACATAATTGTTGGAATAATATGCGGTATCTAAAATTTTAATTTCTTCAACATTGTTATAATAAGTAACCTTATTGTTCTTTTTATAAATGCTGTCATAAGCGTGTGTTAGGGAGTCTTTAAACTGCCTATAACGTTTCATATTAAAACCTTGGTCGGTTAAATATCCCGCTTTTTTCATGTACTGCAAATTGGATTCTTGTGCTATTCTGCCATTGTGAATAAAGGTAAAACTCACATCCTCGCCAGAGGGAAAACCAATAGGATAAGCTTGTTTGTAATCGCCCCCCAAACTGTCTTTAAAATATTCCGTTAAATTGCTATAACCCCACTCTGTGCGTTCTGGATATTTAATTTCTTTTACTGCAATGGCTTTTTCTTCTTCCATTATTTTATGAGTACGTTCAATCCCATCCCAGTCGGGTCTTTTGTAGCTCATTCCCAACAGGGGATCAAATTTTTGAACGGGTAAATATTTGTATTTATAAGGTTTAAAACTGAATTTTTCCAGGTAATCCTGTGGTGCTTTTTTGTCTTTGGTAAATACCCCCAAACTGTAAAATTTATCGCCATCCACCGTAAGCATCATATGCAAATACTGGTCTTGTTCTTTAAAGCGAATGGTGGTATACATTGCAGGAATATTGCTTCCTTTTTTAAATTCTATTTTTTCAACTTTCCCTTTATTGTAAAATGCATAATTTTCTGCTATTTGGTGCATATGGAAAGTATCTTCATCTTTACCATAGTAAGGAAGGTTGATGGTTTTTAAGAAATAATAATTGTTTTTTTCATCAGTAAATTCCAAATTTTTATGCGCTTTCAAATTGGTACTGGTATCAAACGAAAGTGGGTTTTGTACCACTTTTGTAGGCCAATACACTTCGTAACCACCGCACTCTGGCTGGTAATTATTCCAGTTGGTTTTTTGTACTGTAACACCAATAGATTTAAAAAATTCTTTGGCCTCTTTTCCTTGGGCATAATCTCCAGGTGCATTTAATTTGATATACCACACATGATTGGGCAAAATGATGTACATATGCCTTTGGGTTTCTCCGGTTTTGGTGCGGTTGCTCACATCCAATGCGGGAAATCCGTTTACTTCAATTTTCCCTCTGGCAGTAATATCGCCGGGGATATTTTCATACAAGGCACTATCCAGTTTTTTTAACAATTTCTCTTGAGACATGCCTTTAACTCCACCATAATAAGGCAATTTTTTAATTACATAATAGGCACCATTTGCAACATCGGCAAAGAAAATATCTTCGGTATTGCCATAACTGCGGTCAACGGGAGTGCCGGGCAAAGAAAAACTCAATTCACCTGAGTGTGATACATGTTTTTTGAAAGAAACCGGTGTATTGGTCACTTCCATTTTTTGCTTTTGTTTAAAAGCATAGTCACCCACATTGTCGTAAACAGGCGTCAGTGTAAATCCCTTTCTTCTTAAAAATTCGATAACCCCACTATCACCAGGTAAATGCGCGCAACCCACTGCTGCGAATAGCCTTTTATTTTTGGTAATTTCCTCAATTTGGTCGGCCATTACTTTGTTGCGTTCATACAACATCCATTTTAGGAAATGCACATCAGCACCTTTTTTTTCCATGGAATCCACCATGTCCAAATCACCTTCTCTGTATGCTTTTTCTACCGAATTTTCGCCATAATTGAAATAGTAATTGCCGTAATTTTCTTTTCTCGGCCATTTGCGGTCGCGCCAATCTGCGCGATTTACCATGCGCTGCGACTCTTCAAACTGCTCCAGACCTGTGCAATATTTGCCCAGTTTTTTCCCAATTTGGTGAATGTACAAATCCACATAGGTTTTTTCTGAAAAATCGGGCGATTGGTAACCTTGGCGGTACAGCAAAAAATTGCTCATATAGTCTTCGCTGCGCAATTCCCTGAGCAAATCTTCAAGCTCGTTGCCATCAAAATTGAGTGCCGATTTATAAAATGAATTGTAGCCATTTCCGTAGCGCATGGAATTGAAACCAAAATTGCCACCGCCTTGTTGCATGTTTTGTCCAATATTGCTCAACCAAGAATCAATGGCCAATTCTAGCGCAACCACATCCACATTGTTGAGGGCGCGGTAAAAGGTATCGCCAAGGTTAAAAGCCAGTTTCTTGCTCACATGCATGGTTCCATACAAGTAACTGGGTTGTTTTAAGCCATTGCCAGTAATCTCCCACAAACGGGCAGGATACTTTCGCACCCTAGGTGTTTCATTGGAAATTGTGGTATCGTCTTCATAGCCCATTTCTGGTGCAACCTCTATAGCAGGTTCATCAATTTGGGAATAAGCAGAAAAAATAAACAGAGAGGTGGCCAAGGCCAAAATGAATTTTCTCATATTAGGATAATGCAAATATGCATTTTTCATAACACTAAACGAGGCGGCGCAAGAATTATTCTGTTAAAAATGTAAAATGCAGCGGTGAAAGTGCG
>JADYZD010000002.1 GCA_020853295.1 Bacteroidia bacterium
AAATTGCCCAAATTATTATACCCCAGCGCGGCATCGGATTGCATTCCCAATTGATTGTACAACTGCAAAGCACTTGTGTAATACTTCTTGGCCGTTTGATAATCCAACAAACTTTCGTAACAAAGCGCGATATTGGTTAAATTTTGTGAACGTGAATATTCATCATTTAATATAAGAGAAATGGAATCTACTTTTTCAAAATAGCGCAATGCTTGCTTAAAATTCTTTTCTTCAATATAAAATCTGCCAATACCATCCCAGGCAGAAATTACACCATCAATATCATTCACTTCACTTGAATTTTTAGCCGCCAAATTATACTGAATAATGGCTTTCTTTTTATCGCCGTAGCGCAAAAAGAGGTTTCCCAAATTCACATAAATTTGTGATTCCCTAACCTTATTCGGTTCTTTTTCAATCAAACGCAAAGCCTCATACAGAATGGCAAAAGCAGAATCATAATTTCCAGAATACTCATGAATATAGCTTAAAATAACACAAGCACTCGAAGCCCCTTTGGGATTTTCTAGTTTTTTGAATGCCAACAAAGCCGATTCCATTACTTTTTTAGCGGAATCTATATTCCCGTTTGAATATAAAATAGAACCAATTCTCAACTGGGCGCCAGCCTTACCTTTATCATACCGGCTCTGTTCCGATAAAATAAAGGCTTTATTTGCCAGTTGCATGGACCGAACTTGATCTGTTCTTTGCAATGCTTTTGACTCTTCCAGCAATGCATTTATTGCACTCGTATCACCAACAGCAAACAAGCTCTTCGAAAAAAGCAATACTGTTAATAGTAGCAGATAACGGCAATTTCTGCTATACAAATTGCGATTCATGCTCCAATTAAATGGTAACCGGCCAGTCGATAAAGCTATTGGTTAGACCTGAAAGATCATTGGAGCAACTGATTCTATTAAACAAAACATAATTGCTATCTGAAAATGGATTGGCCAAACCATCCCTATCACAACGATATACTCCTAGTGACACAAACATTCCGCTAAGGGCTGGATTGGGTGTAAGTGAAAAATTCAACTGGTTGTTAAAGTTGGGATCGGGGGTAAAATTGGTAATAAGATTGTTAAACCCTCCTAAACTACCAATATTTACCATCACCATAATAAAATAATCGCTGATGTTGGATTCACTTTGAATCACCAATGCATTGGGAATTCCAATTGGGGTTGTACCGTTGACACTTTGCGTTGACGCCAATGCAAAATCCACAATAGGTGGACGGCGCAAATTGGGATTTCCCCTTCCATAAACCACAGTGGGTGTTGTTGCCTCTACTATTTGAACGGTGGTGAGATCTGGAAAGGTGTTAAAATGACTGTCATTTCCTGGATCACCTTGGTAAGTGAACGTTAAGGCATGGGTTTTCCAGCTGGCAACATCAGGTACACCCAAATAATTGGGCTTAGTTGGGTCAGAATAATTGGGCAACGGTGGGCCCGAATAAGTGTATGTAAGTGTTACGTTGTCTGCACCTCTTGTTCCTGAATCAAAATTTGAGGATTGCACCGTAGAGGGTAAATCTAGAAGCACAACATAATAATTGATTTGGTAAGCATCGTTAGGTGCAGGTTGAACCATAAAACCACGCAGGTTGAATGGATTCTGGGGATTGAAGGTAAAAGTAGACATAGGGTAGATTGTTAGTTTTAACAAAACTATATCATTTCCTCTAATAAACCGCAGAAAATCTATTTCTAAGATGTATACACTTCAGAATTGCTTATCTCAAAATCACGATTTGCTTTACAATACTTTGTTTTTCGGTGCCAATCCGAATCATGTATGTACCGTTATAAATGGTTTCAACATTAAAATAAGCAAGGGTGCTGCCAGACATTATTTGGGTTTGGGCAATCATTTTACCCGACATATCGATCAATTCAATTTTTAAATCCGAATTTACCAATCCCAAGGCTTGAACTGCAACCAAATCTGCCGCTGGATTTGGAAAGATATTGAACCCCATATTCTCGAGATTGTTTGATTCAATACTCGCAGAGCCAGATGTATACACCGTGGTAGTTTCAGAAATAGAAGATACCAGCCTATTTGCAAAAACCCCATAAAAAGTAGGACCAACAACATAGGGATACGCAGAATTCCAATTCGCATCTACAGTAGCAAAATAAGCATATGTACCTTTGGGGTATTCTGGAGTAATACAAAATCGGCCATTGTGAACATCCAGATAATCTTCTTCTGCATGGGTAACAAATTCATAGTCCTCGCGAAAATATCCCAATGGATAGGTACTATTTACGTCTGGGCCATTGTCTACATCAGTCCCATCTGCCCAGTGAGTTCGGGTGGTAATATTGCGCAGTTTATACCCCGATTTTATCCGTACAATTCCTCCTGTGCCATCGGCATTTTTAAATCCGTATGCGCCATAAATGGGAAATCCATCATAAGTAAATCCCAACAGGGGTGAGTGTTTGGTAGAATCTATTGCATATAACCCGTCGGCATCATACAAATTGCAAATGGTAGAAACAACATTTTTATCCAGTTTAAATGCGGATGGATTTTGGTGGTGGTGGTAATTGCCCATTGCAGGATGTGCTTTGGAGCAATCAAATCCTTTCATTTCAGCAGGGATTGCATCGCGGTTCCAAGGCATAGATGCACCTGGACCACCAGGACAAGGCGATCTCCCAGGGCCGCCACATAAAGATTGGGTTGCGGTGTTCCATGCTACACCATCGCGGTAGTCAAAAAGCGCCACCCCATTTATAAAAACACCAATATTTCCACCAATAGTGGCTGTTGGAGTCCCAGTATTTTTCGCGGGGCTCAATGGCAGTTTAAAAATCGCATTTTGATTCTGTGCATTGGATGGATTTCCATCTAAAAAAGGCCCAGTTGGATAAGCCGGAATGCCCGTTGCCGTGATGTAAACAAAATTTGTTGAATACTCTACCTTTTGACAATTCACCAATATCCCATTGGATTGGGCAGTTGAATTTCCGCTTACATAAGAAGAACCAGTTTTGGTGGTATTTTGTAAAAATGAGGTAATTGCAGGACTTAGTTGAGCCACACAAAAGTGTGCCATTATAGCCACTGGTAACAAAAGAATTTTCTTCATCATTTTTTTGAGTTATTTTTACTTAGACGACATCAAGAAATCAATCCTTCGATGCCGATAAAATTTCTTTCGGATATTGGTGTTTGGGGTCGAATACAAATTCCTTATCATTCAATGTAAGTAGAAATGCAATCAGATCTACCCTATCATCTGCGTTTAATTTTAAAGGTTTTTTTAATTCTTTAGACACCATATTATTGCTTAATATTCCCGAGTTGTAATGTGCCATAACATCACCCAATTTTTTAAATCTGCCATCATGCATATAAGGAGCTGTAAAAGACAAATTGCGAAGCGAAGGAACCTTAAACAGCATGGAATCTGAGCCTTTTTGGGTAATCGCACCCCTTCCAAAATCCATCAAAACTGAATCCAGTGGCAGACCATTATTTTTAAATTGGTAATTCGAAAACAAGGGTTGTGTATGGCAAGAATTGCAGTGTTTTAAAAACAATTTATACCCTTTCTTTTCTTGGTGGGTAAATTGCTCTTTTCCCAAAGCTACTCGGTCGAATTTGGCATTTGCAGATATCAACGTCAACTGAAATTGAGATAAAGCCTTCAATACATATTCCCCTGTTATTACCGTATCATTAAATGCAGCAAAAAATGCTGTTCTATACATTTCTTTTTTTCTCAACTTTTCAATTACTCCAACCAAACTTTCCGCCATTTCCTTTGCATTGGTGATTGGCGCCAAAGCTTGCACATCCAAATGGTTTATAGCACCATCCCACATAAAACTTTTCTGCCAAGCCAAATTAAACAATGCAGGTGCGTTTCTATCGCCCATTGAATCAAAAATTCCATGGCTTAAGGCATGGTCAGAATGGGCAAATGAATTATAAGGTGAATGACAAGAAGCGCATGAAATGCTGTTGTTTTTAGATAAAATAGGATCATAAAAAAGCATGCGGCCCAATGCTACCGCCTTACTATTTATTGGATTGCTACTAAAAGAATATTCCGGTTTGGGAAAATGTTTCGGAAAATATATTTCTCCAATTCCACCTGTATAAAACGAAAAAATTAAAAATGACAAAAAAACCAAAAGTACAACCCTGATTTTCATTCTTTAATTTTAAAAACACTGGCTACTTTTTTTGAAATATCCATTGCGGCATTGCCTGGACCCATCACTTCATACTGCTCTTGAATATTTAATTGTGAAATCAATTTCTCGACATCAAACTCAACCACAACATTGCCAGTATTTTCAACCTCAAAGTTCAAAGCCCTTGAACTTGCATAAGGCGGCAAATACCCGCCAATATGGTACTGAAACTGGTGTTTGGGGGACGGACAAGAGTTGGTATACCCTTCCAATTTAAAATTAATATAACCACTTTGCCATGCCCAGTACATTCCAAACATGGGATCCAAATCCCCGCCCATGGCTCCTGAAACATTGGCCATACTATCTACGCCCAATAAAAAAGAAATGCCCAAAACACTGTCCAAATAAAATGAATTCTGAAGGATTTGAGATTTGGGATTTTCCGCATCAATTAAAAATGCCTCAGGAGAAAATGGAGCACCCGAGTGTAATTCACCATTTACTATTACCCGAGAAATATAAAATTTTAATGTCTCAAATGATATACTGTCTTTGAGGGTATTGGAGTAATACTTTTTGCCCAACTGTAAAGTTTCATTGTTGAATTTTAATTGAAACTCAACACGAACAGGGCGCATATCCGCCCTCAACTGCGCTGAAACAGCAATAACCAATAAAAGCAATATTTTCTTCACCGTTTGGGGTGTGGTTTTGGTGCAAATAAGTGTTCCAACTCTTTGGTTAGGTCTTCATAATACTGTTTTTGAGTAGAATTACACAGCCCCTTTATTTCCAGAAAGTGATTGTAATGAATTTTCTCTAACTGCGCATGGGTTCTTGCAATATTTGCAATTAATGAATCTACAATTGTACTGTTGTTCTCTACCAGTAACTGGCTATACAACATTTTTTTACCCTCATTTAATTCAGCTTCTTTTTCTTTTACCATTTTCCGGTGTTTATCAATGAATTGCTCGTACTTTAATACCTGATTTTGGTCGAAATGCAATTTGTTGATGATGGCATTTTTCGGACCTTGAGGATCGCGATGGCTAGGCCTGCCTAATACAAGGGCAGCAGCCATAAGCACATTTGAAATCAACAATCCCACAATAATGAAGAGTTGCAATTTATTTTTATTCATGATAAAGCATGTGGTTAGAGGTGGGCACCATT
>JADYZD010000003.1 GCA_020853295.1 Bacteroidia bacterium
GCTTTGAAAAGCTGGCCAGATTGTATTCTGAAGATCCAGGTAGCAAGGAAATGGGTGGCTTGTTGCCAGAGTTTGGAAGGGGCGAAATGGTGCCAGAATTCGAACGTATGGCTTTAAAGCTCAAGGCAGATAGCCTTAGTCAAGTATTTGAAAGTAGTTTTGGCTACCATATCATGTTGTTGGTGCAGCGCAAAGGCGAAAGGATTATTGCAAAACATATCTTAATTAGGCCACAGAATACGGCAGCTGATTTTGCAAGAGCATCTGCCCGTGCAGACAGTATTTATAAAGAACTCTCAGCAGGAAGATTGGATTGGTGTGCTGCTGTAAAACGCTATCAAAATGAAAATTTGGGCGACCGCGGTAACTGTGGTTTTTTGAAAGATGAAAGTACAGGAAGCCAAAAAATAATATTTGAAACACTGCCTACCGAGGTAAAAATGCAGGTTGAAAAATTACAACCTGGCACATATTCCAGACCAGGGCCAACCATGACCCAAGATGGTAGACAAGTGTATAGAATTATTTATCTCAAGAATTTTGTGGCACCGCATGAAGCCAATTTGGTGCAAGACTACGGCCGCATTCAGGTAGAGGCTGAAGCTGCAAAAAAACAGAAAGCAGTGGAAGACTGGGTAAGCAAAACCAAATCCAAAACATATATTAGAATTAACTCGGATTTTGTAAATTGCCCTGAGTTGTTAAAATGGGAGAACCGCAATTAATGGATGAGAAACAAATAGCCGAATCTTTTGCTCCGGCAGTTCAGAAATTAAAAACTGAAATTGGCAGGGTTATCGTAGGGCAAAATGAAGTTGTAGAAGCCGTATTAGGTGCCATTTTTTGCAATGGACATGCCCTGCTTGTTGGGGTGCCAGGGTTGGCAAAAACCTTGCTAGTTCGAACGGTTGCAGAATCCTTGGATTTGTCATTTAACCGCATTCAGTTTACCCCTGATTTGATGCCAGGGGATATTACTGGTAATGAAATTTTGGATGAGAATAGGAAGTTTAAATTTCTAAAAGGCCCTGTTTTTGCAAACATTGTGCTTGCTGATGAAATTAACCGTACTCCGCCAAAAACACAAGCTGCATTGCTTGAAGCCATGCAAGAAAAAAGTGTAACTGCTGCAGGTGTAAACCATCAGTTGCCAGACCCATTTTTTGTATTGGCAACCCAAAATCCTATAGAACAAGAAGGTACATATCCATTGCCAGAAGCACAATTGGATAGGTTTATGTTTAATATTACTCTTGATTATCCAGCATTTGCCGATGAGGTAAATATTTTAAAATCTACTACGGGTGCTGCTATGGCCAAAACAAACCAAGTACTTACTGCACCAGAAATACGCCAGTTTCAACAAATTGTGCGCAGTGTGCCTGTAACCGATAATGTGTTTGAATATGCTGTTACTCTAGTTCAAAGAACCAGGCCAGGAACAGGCGCTACACATGCTGCCATAACGGATTATGTAAGCTATGGTGCTGGTCCCCGCGCAGGGCAATTTTTGATTTTAGGTGCGAAATTTAATGCACTTAGCCATGGCCGTTTTTCTCCGGATATTCAAGATGTGCAAGCAGTAGCAGCCAATGTGTTGAGGCATAGAATTGTGCGCAATTATAAGGCAGAAGCTGAAGGTATTTCTGCCGATGAAATTGTGAAAAGAATACTATAAAATAGGGCTTAATTGAGTTTTTGAATGATATCAGAATACAATCTGGATAGATTGTGTTGTTGGCAGGTAACAAATATTTGAGGGTCTACCATTTTTATTTTTGAATCTTTAATTTCAATCATCAATGTTGGATTCGTGGATTCTGATGTGTTAATAATCTGAACCTCGTTAAATAAATGATAAAACCTATCTAAGTTCTGCAAGCCAAGTATAAATCTATTGTTGATTTCTTCAAAAGGAACAAAATGACCACCTTGTGAGATTCTCAATTGAACGCGTTTACGGCAGATTTCTATGCTTTGTATATATAAATAAATGAGCCGGATTTTATAACCCTTATTTTTAAAATGAAGAATTGTTTGAATAGTTTCTTGTGTGTGAAAATTTGTTTGAAAAGAAAAGTTTGAATTGGTTTTTAAAGCCAATTCCCTTTTTTCTGAATAGATTTCTTTGGCTCGAGAATAAATGTTTTCCAGCATTTGAGGCGTGCTTAAAATACTGCTGAATTTCTTTTCTAATAAGAACAGTTCGGATTCAAAGTCAAAAGAGTCAATCCCATATTCTTCAAATATGGTTTGGTTTGTTGTGCTAAAGTAAAAAGACTTACCAGCTCCGTTAGGTCCTGCTATT
This sequence comes from Bacteroidia bacterium, assembly GCA_020853295.1. GTDB lineage: Bacteria > Bacteroidota > Bacteroidia > NS11-12g > UBA955 > JAGXTF01. The sequence goes on from JADYZD010000003.1 coordinate 2,309, forward strand.
ATAACTAAAGTAGGAATAAATTAAACTCCGTTATCAGGTAAAAAAGTGTAACTCAACACTGTCGAAGATGAATTATTTTTATTCTGCATTTTCTCAGAAATGCATATTTGCTTCATTTTTGTTAACAGTAAAGTGCTGCTAATGGTAGGTTGTAAAATTCCAGCCTTACTTGCTAAATTTATTCTTTGTTTTGCCCGAAGAAGTGAAGACCTATTGTTACACATAGTCGCTGAGAGTGCAAATTTACAATTTATTTTCGGATTCTAAATTCTCCCAACTTCTTTGAATAAAGTTAAATTAACCAGGTCAAATACACCCAACCACACTGCAAATCGGGCAAGCCTCAGGATTGTGGCCTCTTGCAGGGCAATAACTTCGGCCCATAAAAATGATTTGTAAGTGCAGTTTGTTCCAAATTTGCTCGGGAAATAACCGCTTTAAATCAGCCTCGGTTTGTTCTACGTTTTTGCCCGATGTTAACCCCCACCGTGTGGCCAACCTATGGATATGTGTATCTACAGGAAAGGCAGGAAATCCAAATGCTTGGCTCATTACTACCGAGGCTGTTTTGTGCCCTACACCTGGCAAGGATTCAAGGTCTTCAAAATTGGCAGGAACTTGGCCATTAAACTTATTCAACAAAATATTGCTGAGGTTCCAAATGGCTTTGCTCTTGGCGGGTGATAAACCACATGGTCTAATAATTTCCTGAATTTCTTCAATACTCAGTAAAATCATGTCTTCCGGCGTATCAGCCTTAGCAAAGAGCAATGGGGTAATTTGGTTTACCCGAACATCAGTACATTGCGCACTCAATAATACAGCTATCAGCAAGGTATAAGGGCTGTAATGTTCCAATGGAATGGGTGTTTCAGGAAACAATTCTTCCAGCTTGTTGGTAATGAACTGTATTTTATCTTTTTGTTTCAAATAGCTATGGGGTTTTAAACATTACGAATTTAATGGATAAGCTGTCTGACTTTTTAAAATTAGAATAGAATGTAAGGATCCATTGTGTGTTGAAGTTCTGCAAGCATTTCTGAACATGCCCGAGACAATTCGTGTGTTAAGGTTTGGTCAATAAACGCTGTAAGGTCTGTGGTGTGAAGGTGCTCTTTCGCCAATGCTTCATCAGAAATTGCGTTTAAGCCCAAAACCTTTCCATCTTTAATTTCTGTCTCTATTTGCCAGTTGCCCAGCGGCCCAATGAGTGCTTTCTCTAGGGTATATTTTGGCGAATAATGCACCACCCAACTCAAGGCGCTATACTTTTCTTTTTGCAGTGTTTCTATGCTTTTAAGATCATTTTCGCTAAATACATACTTGTTGGTATGTTTTTGTTTTAGCCAATAATCATATAGGTTTTCCAGAAATTCGGTTCTTGAAAAGTTGGAATGCTCATTTTTAATATTGGTAACCACACTGCGCACACTTTTTACGGCTTTGTCTGTATATAAGCCTTTTGGGTGCAAAGCTTCTTTCAGGTGGGTTAAATCAGCATCAAAAAGAAGGGTGCCATGGTGCAATACCCTTTTTTGTTTTTGTAGCACATGTTCAGCATTGCCACTGATTTTTTTGCCATCTAGCAAAAGGTCATTTCTATCACTATACTCTGCATGAATTCCCATGCTGAGCAGTGCTGCTTTTACAGGGTCTAAAAATTGTTTGAAATTGATGGCTTTTTCAAGTCCTTCTTTGATGTTTTGAATAAACGTAAAGTTGATGTTTCCCAGATCATGATAAACGGTTCCACCCCCTGTAAGGCGCCGCGCAATTTGGATATCATTGGTTTTGCAATACCCATAATTCACTTCGGCACAAATATTCTGGTGTTTGCCACAAACCACAGCGCTATTGCTACGCCAAAGCATAAGAACATCATCTTTAAAATGATGAAGCAAGTAGTCCTCAGCTGCAAGGTTGAAATAAACGTCGGTATTTTCTGTAACGATGAGCAGCAAGGTTAAAGCGATTCAGATTTAGGAACTTTTCTGCGGAGAATGAAATTTTTACCCAGGTACAATTTGCGCACCATTTCATCTTCGGCAAGTTCTTCTGCAGTGCCTTGTTTTAGGAGTTTTCCTTCAAATAAAAGGTATGCTCTATCAGTAATACTCAATGTTTCTTGAACATTGTGGTCTGTAATCAGGATTCCAATATTTTTTTCTTTCAATTTGGAAACAATACCTTGAATATCCTCTACAGCTATGGGGTCTACACCGGCAAAGGGCTCGTCAAGTAGAATAAATTTGGGATCGGTGGCTAAGGCCCGGGCAATTTCCGTTCTGCGGCGTTCTCCACCACTTAATACTTTGCCCATATTTCCCTTTACCCTGTTCAGTCCGAATTCTTCAAGCAACATTTCCATTTTCTCTTTTTGGGCAGATTTGCTGAGTTTGGTGGTTTGTAATATGGCCAAAATATTGTCTTCTACACTCAATTCGCGGAAAACAGAAGGTTCTTGTGGCAGGTAACCCACGCCCAACTGGGCCCTTTTGTACATGGGCAAACGGGTAATGTTGTTTTCATCTAAATAGATATTTCCCTCATCGGGCCGCACCAGGCCCACACACATGTAAAAGGTGGTTGTTTTGCCTGCGCCGTTGGGTCCCAGCAGTCCCACAATTTCTCCTTGATTGACATGAACGCTTACATCGTTCACTACTTTTTTAGAGCCGTATTGTTTTAAAAGATTTTCCGAACGCAGTTGCATATTGCAAAAATACAGCGCTTCTGTTGTTTCACCCCCAAAATTGCGAAACTTTACACATTCAGTACCTAGTTTTTGGGCGAAATTTCATGTGCTTCTATACACTTCGAATGCCTTTTAAGTTCTGGAAGTATTAAATTGCAGCAGTTTTGAACAGAACCAAGGTATGCCATCTGAGTTCCGTGCATTTTGCACTCGATACCCGAATTTTTTACAGGTTTTGTTTGTCGCTAAGCGAATATTATGATGTTACATTAATTGCAGTACACCCCAAAAAAGAAACCATTCACGGGGTAAAAATATTGCCGTTTAAAAGATTTAAAAACAAATTGTTGCGGGTACTCATCACCTGGCTCATTATGTTTTTTAAGGCAATAAAAGTAAGGGCAAAAATATACCAGATTCACGATCCTGAATTGATTCCTTGTGCATTGCTGCTGCGCTTATTCGGAAAAAAAGTAATTTTAGATTTGCATGAAAATGTTGCTGAAGATATTTTTGATAAACCATGGATTAGGAATAAAAAAATATTGTATTGGTGCTTTAATGTATTTGAAAAAATAGCAATTAAATTTTTATTTATTTTTTTGGCAGAGAAATCTTACGCCAAGCGCTACCAGAGGTTGGGTGCGAAATACGAGGTGGTCTTGAATTATTTTGACCCGCAGTTTTTTCATAAATTTAAAATGCAACACCGCAGTTCCATGCGGATATTTTATATTGGTATTATTTTGGAAAGTAGGGGTTTATTAGAAATTGCAGAAGCCATTCACATTTTGAACAGCCGCCAAGTGCGGGTAGATTTTGATGTTGTGGGTGAATTGTATACAGACTTAGAAGCCAAATTGCATGCACTCCCATTTTATAGCGACATCCAAGGGCAAATTCATTTTTATGGAAGATTGCCTTTAGATCTGGGTTATGAAATTAGTAAAAAAGCCTCTGTAGGTATGTGCATCATTCACCCCATGAGCAACTCTGTGGGCTCATACCCTACAAAAATGTTTGAATATATGGCCATTGGTTTGCCGCAAGTGATTTCCAATTTTCCCTTGTATAAATCCATTGTAGAAACACACCATTCTGGTATTTGTGTAAACCCTCGTGAACCCTTAGAAATCGCCAATGCAATTGAATCCATTCTTACCCATCCTGAAATGGCTTTTGAAATGTCCAAGGCTGGGATTGAAGCATCGGCACAGTATACTTGGGAGTCTGAGTTTCAGAAAGCACTTGCAGTATACCGTAAATTATAAAAAAAACCGGATCAAGGGGGTTGGTCTTGAACCGGTTTAGAATAACCCAATCAGAAAAAAAATTGGGAGAAACTATGAAAATAAGCTGTACCCCGTGAAGGCGCTTTCCAGTTGCTCCGAGGTGTGCGCCTTCCTTAGTAAATACTACACCATCGAAAAAGGTAAATGGCATTTATTGGGAATTTTACCTTTTGCACACAATCAGTATGTTTATCTTTGCGTTTGCCGTTTATGAAAGTATTGCTGCGATTGACTTTGGCTTTGGGAATTTTTCTGGTACTGCTCAGTGGGTGCCAAAAAGAAAAGTTTTTTGAAGGCAATACCAATTTAAAATTCTCTACTGATACCGTATGGTTCGATACAGTTTTTACAAAAGCCCCAGGAACCAAATACCCCATTTCTGTAACCAAAATATTTTCTATAACCAATCCAGAAAACGGCACTGTAAAAGTAGATCTAACTCTGGCAGGAGGTGTGAATAGTGCATATAGAATCAATGCTGATGGATTTGCTGGACCTGAAATTAGGGGGTTAGAAATCCCTGCCAAGGATTCCATTTTTGTGTTTGTTCAATGCACTTTGGAACCAAACAACCAAACCATGCCAGCTTTGTTGGTGGATTCTTTAATTGCCACAGTAAACGGCAAGAGTCAAAAAACATATTTGGCTGCATTTGGTTGGGATGCAAATTATTTTCAGTCGGTGCAATTGGCCTGCAACGAGGTTTGGGGTGATAAGACCAAACCTTATGTAATTGTAGACAATGTATTGGTGGCTAAAGGATGCACTTTTACCATAAAGGAAGGAGTAACTGTGTACAACAGTGCCCGTAGTTTGTTGTTGGTGCAAGGTACTTTAAAAATTGAAGGTACTGCAGCAGAACCTGTTTATTTTACAGGCGATAAACCTACTTTTGAGGCCCGAGAATTGCCCAACCAATGGGGCGGAATTTATATCACCCGTGGCAGTACAAACAACAAAATTGCGTATGCCAAAATACACAATGCCGCTATTGGTATTCGGGTAGATTCGCTGCCAGAAGCTGGCAACTGGAATTTGGAAATAGAAAGCAGCAGCATGCTGTTTTGCGGACAAGCAGGCTTGGCAGGTATTACTGCTAAAATTAAAGCCCAAAATTGCCTGATAGGCGAAAGTGGATCTTACAGTTTCTTGGGTTTCTTGGGTGGTGAGTATGAATTTAGGCATTGCACATTTGTGGGATATGCAAATTTCACTACCCGGCAGGATGGACATTTTGCCTTAACCAATACCATTCGCGATGGAAACGGAATTATTTTACAATCTAAGCCGCTTACCTGCACGGTGCTAAATTCCATTATTTACGGTTCTCAGAAGGAAGAGTTTTATATCGACAACAAGGGTTTTGCAGCTTTTACTACCAATATCACCAACAACCTGATTCGTTCATTTGACCAGCCTTATGCTGGCAATGTTTATAACCAAACACCTGAGTTTAACAGCACAACAAAACATGAATTTTGGTTGGGCAGCAATTCACCTGCGAAGGATGCCGGTACTGCACTTTCACCTGCCATAACTTTGGATATTTTAGGCAAAACAAGAGATGCAAATGTGGATTTGGGTTGTTATGAATATATCCCATAAAAAAGGCCCTAAACGGACCTTTTTTATGAAGATTTAAATCAATTTAATTTTCTGAGGCGTTGGCAAATGCAATGGCTCCCATGGCAATTCCCAAGTCTTTAACAACTCCAATTGTCGCCATCTGTTTCGCCATTTCATCGGCTGCACCTAAGCCAGGAGCATGCACAGCAATTACAATAATGGTTAGTAACAATGCGAGTAAGTAACCAGATAGTTTTACCATTTTGTTGATGACAAAAGAAATTGCGGCAAGAATGAGGCAAATTCCAGTGATGTAAACTAAGATTTCCGCCATTGGCCAGCCTTGTAACATGCCTGACATTTGTTTAGCAGATGTTAAGTGACCTAGTCCAAAAAAGGCCATGGTAAGGCCGAAAATGATGCGTGCAACGCTGTTTGGTAAGAAATTTCTCATAGGTTTTTATGTTTTGTTGTTATACAAACCTATTCAATTAATTCGTTCAAACAAATTTATTTTCGTTTTCCCTTAAAAAAATCTTGCATAATGCTGGCGCATTCTTTTTCTAAAACGCCATGGTTAATAATGGTTTTGTTGCCTGTAATGCCCATGTTGGCTTGTGTATAGCCAAATTTGGGTTCTGATGCTCCATATACCACCCTTTCAAATCGGGCCCAGCGAATAGCCCCTGCGCACATTACACAAGGTTCGATGGTTACATATAGGGTGCAATCTTGTAGAAATTTGGAGTTCAAGAATGATGAAGCTGCAGTTATGGCTATCATTTCAGCATGGGCAGTAACATCCGTTAACCTCTCTGTTTGGTTGTGGCCTTTTCCTATTATTTTGTTTTGATGCACCACAACTGCTCCTATGGGAATTTCCTCTTCCTCCATGGCTTGAAAAGCCTCATCCAGCGCTTTGCGCATGAAATACTCGTCGGTATATAAATCCTCTATTTGCACATTCAAGATTAATTAATATTTCTGTGAACTAAAAAATGCATAAACTTGTTACTTCAAAGAATGAAAATTGGAATTGTGTGTTATCCCACATTTGGTGGAAGTGGGGTTGTGGCAACTGAATTGGGTAAAGCGCTTGCAGCAAATGGGCATGAGGTGCATTTTGTGAGTTATTCCCAACCTGCCAGATTGGATATTTTTAGTGAAAATATTTTTTATCATGAAGTGAGTGTGTTGCAATACCCACTGTTTGATTATGCTCCGTACGAGACTGCTTTGGCAGGAAAAATTGTAGATTTGGTGAAAACGGCCTCTTTGGACTTGGTTCATGTGCATTATGCCATTCCCCATGCATCGGCGGCCTTGTTGGCCAAACTCATACTTAGAACTGAAGGTATTGAATTGCCTGTGGTAACAACCTTGCATGGCACCGATATTACTTTGGTGGGCAAAGAATCTACATTTGAGGATGTGGTGCGCTGGAGTATTGAAAATTCTGATGCCGTTACGGCCGTTTCTAACAGTTTACGCTTGGATACCATTGGTTACTTTCACACTACCAGAAATATTGATGTAATACCGAACTTTATAGATTTTACCAGGTTTAATAAAAAGGCCAAAGACCATTTTAAAAAGGCAATTGCCCCAAATGGGGAGAAGATACTGATTCATACCTCTAATTTTAGAAAAGTAAAGCGCATTGAAGATGTGGTGCAGGTATTTTTTCGGGTTGCGGCAGATATACCTTCTAAATTGTTGTTAATTGGCGATGGGCCTGAACGAAGCCATATTGAAAAAGTGGCGAGAGAGTCGGTTTATAGCGATAGAATATTGTTTTTGGGCAAGCAAGATGCCATAGAAGAAATTTTAAGTGTGGGAGACTTGTTTTTGTTGCCTTCAGAAACAGAAAGTTTTGGTTTGGCTGCTCTAGAGGCCATGGCCTGTGAGGTGCCTGTAATCAGTTCAAACACAGGAGGTATACCAGAAGTGAATATTAACGGTGTTACTGGTTTTCTAAGCAATGTTGGCGATGTAGAAGAAATGGCAGAAAATGCCTTGAAAATTCTAAGTGATGAAGCTGTTTTACTTGAGTTTAAGAAGAATGCACTTAAACAAGCCAAAAAGTTCGATTTGAACATTGTATTAAAACAGTATGAGGCAGTGTACAACCGCTTTGGAAAACGCGCCAGTTTAAATTAATCAACGGCTTTCTTGACCTCTTTCCATTCCTGATTTCAGGAACTTTAGGGCCAACCCTATTTGATTTTCAACTGTGTTAGGAGTGATTTCTAGAATGTTTGCAATTTCCTTATAGCTCAATTCATGCATTCTGCTCATTAAAAACACCTGCTTACACTTGGTAGGCAACATATCAATGAGCAATTGAATGCGAACCTCTGTTTCCCGCGCTTGAATATGGTCAACCACATTGGCATCCATACTGGCGATTGGAAACTCATCGGGCAAGTCGGAAAATGAAAGCTTCACTTTCTTAATATGGTTGAGACAGCGGTTTTTTACACCCGTAAACAGGTAGTTCTTTAGGGAATCATCAAAAGTAAGTTGGTCTCTTTTTTCCCAAACAGCCATAAACATGTCTTGCACAATTTCTTCGGCATCAGTTTGGTTGTTTACAATGTTGGAAGCAAAGTAAACCAAACCAGAACGCATGCGCCGGTACAATTTTTCAAAATCTTGCAAAGACTGATTCACAGCAGTTATAGTACAAAAATAGCGTCTGTAACTTTGTAAATGCAGGATATTTTTCCCACAAGGCCCTTAGTTGCCCAAATCGCTTAGAAACTGAATGCGCATCAATTGCAATTCTTCATGGGTAAATTCACCTTCAAAATGCGTGAATGCTACCTCCAAATCATCTTCTTGTGCGGTTTTGAGGTAATCAAAGATTTCCTCTTGCAGTTCATCTTCCAAAAACTGATTTAGGAAATAGCGGATATTGAGCTTGGTGCCTGTATTTACAATCTGTTATAGTTCATCAACCAAGGTATTAAAATCAATACCAAGTTGTTTTGCAATGTCCGTGAGATCAACTTTTTTGTCGATGTTTAAAATGATGTTCTTCTTTTTTACAGATTTTTCTGCATTCCCTTTCAGCACAATGTCCTGCGGGCGTTCAATATCATTTTCCTTTACAAATTTTTCAATATAAGCGATAAAAGCTGCACCAAATTTTTGGGCTTTATTTTTACCTACTCCATTTATATTGGCAAGTTCTTCTAATGTAATGGGGTATTTGGTGGCCATATCTTCCAAGCTTGGATCTTGGAAAATTACATATGGAGGCAATCCCATTTCTTTGGCCACTTTTTTGCGCAAATCTCTTAAGTGTGCATAGAGTTCCTCATCCGCAATGCTTTCTGCCCTAAAGTTTTCAAAATCAGATTCTGATACACTTTCAAATTCTACATCCACAGCCATCATGTGCGGAGTAGGGTTTTTGATATACGCTTCACCTTCATCAGCAATGCTTAAAAGGCCGTAACGTTCAATATTTTTGTTCAAATAACCACTTACTAGAGCCAATCGAAAAAGGGATTTCCAAAAAACTTTGTCTTTGTCTTTTCCAGCGCCAAATAAGGGCAGGGCATCATGGTTGTAGTCTTTAATGCTATCCACCTTTTTGCCTACCACAAAATTTACAATATGGGTTAAATTGAACTCGCCTTTCAAGCTTTTTAGGGCTTCAAGGGCAGTTTTCATTTCTTTGGTTACATCACTTTTGGGCTTAGGATGTGCACAATTGTCGCACATGCTGTTGCAATTTTTCTCATCAAAAGATTCTCCAAAATAGTGCAATAGCAATTTTCTACGACACTGGCTGCTTTCAGCAAAAGCAGCAGTTTCAGCAATCAACAAACCTCCAATTTCTTGCTCAGCAACTGGTTTGTCTTTCATAAACTTCTCCAACTTTTCAATATCGTTGGGGTTATAGAACAACAGGCAGTCTCCTTGCATTCCATCACGGCCACCGCGCCCAGTTTCTTGGTAATACCCTTCAAGGCTTTTGGGAACATCGTAATGGATAACAAACCGCACATCTGGCTTGTCAATACCCATACCAAATGCTATGGTGGCAACAATAACATTACAGTCTTCCATCAAAAATGCATCCTGGGTTTTGGCCCGGGTTTTGGCATCCAAGCCTGCATGATAAGGCATGGCTTTAATGCCGTTATTTTTAAGCATTTCTGCTATTTCTTCAACTTTTTTGCGGCTTAAGCAGTAAATAATGCCTGATTTATTAGCGCGCTTGTTGATATAGTTGATGATTTCTTTGTGTACTTGCTCTTTGGCACCTTTGGCCCTTACCTCATAGTACAAATTGTCTCTATTAAAAGATGATTTGTATACTTTGGCATCGAGCATACCCAGGTTTTTTTGAATGTCATTTTGTACCTTGGGTGTAGCAGTAGCTGTAAGTGCCATAAGGGGAACATCGCCAATTTCTTTAACCATTTGGCGGATTTTGCGGTATTCCGGACGGAAATCGTGGCCCCATTCTGAAATACAATGTGCCTCATCTACCGCAACAAAGCTGATTTTGATTTTGCTTAGCAGCTCCATTGTTTCGTCCTTCTTTAGGGTTTCAGGGGCAACATATAGCAACTTGGTATTTTCCGCCAGCATATCTTCCATTACCCGGGCAAGTTCTGTTTTGCTCAAAGAAGAGTTTAAGAAGTGGGCAAATGATTCGCTTGATGCAAAACCGCGAATATTGTCCACCTGATTTTTCATCAGTGCAATTAGCGGAGATATAACAATTGCAGTTCCAGGCAACATCATTGCCGGCCATTGATAGGTTAAAGATTTTCCAGCCCCCGTAGGCATAATTACAAAGCAGTCCTCACCTGCCAGCACACTGCGCACTACCGCTTCTTGGTTGCCTTTAAATTCGTCGAACCCGAAAAATTCTTTAAGCGTTTTTTTTGGGTCTAGGTTTAAGGATTCTGCCACCCCTGTTGTCATTTCCATTCTGTTCTTTTCTTGGTAGTAAATTTAATACATAGGCAGCAATTTTATCAATTTTTTATTATTTTTTTTTAAATTTTAAGTTATTGGCAAAAGCAAATCGGGGCATGTGCATTTTTTCGGTTATTTTGCGCCTTCAAATTTACTGTGACCTCTGAGCACGCGAATATAATCAAAAATTATGCCATTGAAGCTATTTCTAGTGAGTTAAATAGTCTTCAGGTGTTGCCTTCTTATATCAATGAGGAGTTTGCTGAAGTGGTGCAGACCATTCTCAACTCATCTGGTAGGGTGGTAATTACCGGTATTGGCAAAAGTGCCATTATTGCACAAAAAATAGTGGCAACACTCAATAGCACTGGCCAACCTGCTATATTTATGCATGCAGCAGATGCCATTCATGGTGATTTGGGTATAATTCAACAAAGTGATTTGGTTATTGCTATTTCTAAAAGTGGTAACACTCCGGAAATAAAGGTACTCGCCCCATTGTTGCGCCAATATGGTCAAAAATTGGTGGCCATGGTAGGAAATGTAGATAGCGAACTGGCCAAGATGGCAGATTTTGTTTTAAACACTACTGTAGATAAGGAAGCCTGCCCAAATAATTTGGCCCCAACTACCAGTACCACGGCCCAATTGTTAATGGGAGACGCCCTGGCCGTATCTTTGCTCAAAATGAGGGATTTTACAGGTGCAGATTTCTCCAAATACCATCCCGGTGGTTCATTGGGTAAACGTTTGTATCTGAGGTGCGAAGAAATTGCTTCGGGTAACGAAAAGCCAAGTGTGAAATTGGGTTCTACCTTAAAAGAAGTGATTCATGAAATATCTGAAAAACGTTTGGGCGCAACTGCCGTTGTAGATGATGCTCAAAGGGTTTTGGGTGTTGTTACTGATGGCGATTTGCGCAGGGCATGGAGCAAAATCGATGCTCAAAATATTGATACAATAACAGCTGGGCAAATTATGGGAAAGCTACCCGTAACTTTGGAAGCTACAACATTGGCAGCAGATGCCGCCAAATTAATGACCGATAAAAAAATAACACAACTTTTGATAGTTAAAGAAGGTATTTATTTTGGCATGCTGCATTTGCATGACCTTAATAGGGAGGGGATTTTATGATTCAGGAAAGCAATCACTACGTATTAATTATGGCTGGTGGCATTGGAAGCCGCTTTTGGCCTGTTAGCCGCAAAAGCCTTCCCAAACAGTTTATCGATATTTTAGGTACCGGTGAATCGTTAATTACCCAAACATACAACCGATTTTCGAACATCGTTCCTGAAGAGAATATTATTGTAGTTACCAATTTTGAATATGTGGATATGGTTAAAAAACATATCCCTACAATTACAGATGCTCAAATATTGGCCGAACCACAAGCCAGAAATACAGCTCCTTGTATTGCGTTTGCAAATGCATATATAAAATCAAAAAATCCAAATGCTTTGTGTGTGGTGGCTCCAAGTGATCATTTAATTACCAACGACTCAGAATTTAAACGAATTATTAATGAAAGTTTTGAGTTTGCTGCCCAATACCAAAGTTTGGTTACCATTGGCATAAAACCTACCCGCCCTGATACGGGATATGGCTATATACAATATAATGTTATTCCTACCCAGGGAAATTTTCATGAAGTAAAAACATTTACAGAAAAACCCACCATGGAATTGGCTCAAAGTTTTATAGATTCTGGCGAATTTTTGTGGAATGCGGGCATTTTTGTTTGGCATGTAAATACTATTGCCCAAAAAATGGAAACCCATTTGCCAGAAGTGGCTCAGGTTTTTGTTGACATTGATTTTAACAACCCAAATTGGCCCAATGATATTGAAAAAGCTTATGGTTTTTGCCCAAGCATATCTATTGATTATGGTGTTTTAGAAAAAGATGATGGGGTTTATGTAATCCCCGCAACTTTTGGATGGAATGATTTGGGCACATGGAAAAGCCTGTGGGATGTGCTGGAGAAAGATGAAAAAGGAAATGCTGCTGTAGGTAGAAAAATTCATATTCAGGATACTAAAGGGTCTATGGTTTTTAATGGTACAGAGAGGCTGGTCATTGCAAATGGTCTCAATGATTTGGTTGTAGTAGAATCTGATGATGTATTGCTCATAATGCACAAAGACAAGGAACAAGACCTAAGGCGCATCGTAAATCAAATGCGTGACGAATACAAAGGCAAAATTACGTAATTCTTCCAAATGGGGGAAAAAATGTGGATGGCGAAAATTCAAATATTGTGTATATTTGTAGCGTTATCCGAAAGGGTAATACCAACTGTTACGCGCTTTTATATACCAACATCCTGGCCGTGCTGCAAAGTACGGCCTTGTTTTTTTACCCAATTAATGGTGTAATTTGAAATCATCAGAAATGAAAATAGGTTTAGTGCTTTCAGGAGGTGGTGCCCGTGGTTTGTCGCATGTTGGGGTACTTAAGGCTTTAGAAGAGTTGAATGTGCGCCCTCAAATGATTAGTGGAACTTCAGCCGGAGCATTGGTTGGAGGCTTGTATGCTTGTGGGCTATCTCCTAACGAAATTGAAGATCGAATTGACAAACAACAATTTATTGGTGCAGGAAATTTTAATTTCAAAGGCAGTGGTTTGTTTTCTAACCGCACATTAATTGATTTTATTGAGAAGAATGTTACCTGTAAGAATTTTGAAGATTTAAAAATTAATTTATTTGTTACAGCCACAGATATTGCAGCTGGAAAATGCGTGTATTTTAATACAGGCCCACTTGCGTTTCCTATTGCTGCATCAGCCGCGGTGCCGCTAATGTTTGATCCTGTTCTCATTGAAAATGTTCGCTATTTGGATGGAGGAATAATGAATAATTTCCCCACAGAACCCTTGCAAGAAAAATGTGATGTAATTATTGGTTCTAATGTAAGTGAATGGCCAGAAACCATGGAAGCATATTCGAAAACATCCATTATTCAACGATGTTTTCAACTGGCTATTTCAAATAATTTGGATGCAAAAAAAGCATTGTGTAATGTGTTGATAGATCCACCTATTGGGCACTTTCAAGCATTTACAAAATCCAAGAATAAAGAGCTTGTTGCTATGGGCTATAATGAAACAATGGCGAAAAAAGAATTGATCCTTTCATTAAATAAATAAACCTTAAATACTGCTATGAATCCACGCCTAAATGCATTTATTTATTTGCACATTGCAGTGTTTTTGTGGGGCTTTACTGCAATTCTGGGCAAACTCATTAGTTATGGTAGCCTACAACTCGTATGGCACCGAATGCTGTTAACAGCTGTGGTTTATTTTTGCATACCCTCTTTGTGGAAGCATTTGCGCAACATGCCCACAAAAAATATTGCTATTTTTATGGGAATTGGTACCGTTGTATGTGCGCATTGGCTCACCTTTTATGGCAGTATTAAATTGGGAAATAGCGCCAGCATTACATTGGCCTGCTTGGGTTCTGTAAGTTTTTTCTCATCATTATTAGAGCCATTAATTACCAAGCAACCGTTTAAAAAATCTGAGATATTTCTTGGGATATTAGTTGTTGCAGGAATTCTATTGGTATACAAAGCATTGCCACATCAATCAACTGATAAGAGTATCAATTATCCAGCTGCAATTTTATCGGGAATTGTGAGTGCTTTTTTGGCAGCTTTATTTACTGTTTTAAATAAAAAAAACATCCATAAAACCGATCCACTTGCGCTATCTGCATTGGAAATGTTGAGTGGCGCAATATTGCTGAGTGTAGTGGTTTGGTTGTTCGCCCCTGCTCAAGGTCCTATATGGCCTCAATGGTCGCCACAAAGTGGAAATTACGATTTGTTATGGATGCTTATATTGGTGGTATTGTGTACCAATCTTACTTTTTGGTTGGGTTCACATGCATTAAAAGAGCTCAGTGCATTTACAGCCAACCTAACAGTGAATTTAGAGCCCGTATATGGTATAGTTCTAGGTGCTGTAATTTTTAAAGAGCATGAAAATTTGAACCTTTATTTTTATGCAGGTGCACTGCTTATTTTAATTTCAGTTTTTGCACAAACTTTTTTTGATTACTACAAAAGGAAAACCAATACAGAGCAGAATGTAGAAGTGTTAATTAGAGAATAACATGAAAAAAATAGATGCATTTATTCATACCAGGAGAAGCCATTATGTAAAGGAATTTACAGGAGAAACAGTGCCCAATGAAGTAGTGGAAAGAATGCTGGCCAATGGACAAATGGCACCCAGCCATAAACTTACTTTGCCATGGAGACTGAAGGTGTTTTCGGGCATAGAAAAAGACAATTTGTGCAAGAAAATGGAACAGTATTATGTAGAGAAAACAGCTGCAGAAAAATTCGATCAAAAGAAGCTGGAAAAAATACGGACCTATTCCAATAAAATATCGCATATTATTTCAATTGGCATGCACTTGTCTCATCAAATACCAGAGTGGGAAGAATTAGCAGCTACAGCAATGGCAGTGCAAAATATGTGGCTCACCTTGAGTGATGAGGAGCATGCAGCAGGTTACTGGACAACAGGAAACGGCACTGGAAGCGAGATGATGAAGGAGGCCACAGGCTTGGCCGAGGGTGATGTGCAATTGGGTTTTTTCTTTTTGGGTATGGTAACAGAAAAGCGCTGGGCGGCTTTGAGGTGATGAGGGCCTCACGCAGAGACGCGGAGTGCGCAGAGACAAGATGGGTGTCTGTATTTTTAATGTCTCACGCAGAGGCGCAGAGTGAGAGGAGCCAAAGTGGGTGTCTGTTTTTTAATGCTTCACGCAGAGGCGCGGAGTGCGCAGAGACAAAGTTGGCATCTGTATTTTTAATGATTCACGCAGAGGCGCGGAGTGCGCAGAGTGCGCAGAGACAAAGTGGGCGTTTGTATTTTTAATGCTTCACGCAGAGGCGCGGAGTACGCAGAGACAGGGTGGGTGTTTGTATTTTTAATGTGTCACCCCGAGGCGCCGAGTGAGCAGAGTGGGGTGTTTTTTACGGACTTCAAAGATCATTTACTACCCGGTGATATCCCTCTTTTAATAGCTCTTCATTAAAATTAATTAACAGACCCAATTTTAATTTTTTTATTCTCAAGTAGGTTAGCAATTGTTTGTAATGCACTGGTGCTAAAACCTCAACGGACTTTAATTCTACAATTACTTTGTCCTCAAGAATTAAATCTGCTCTGTAGCCAAATTCGTAAATTTCACCGCCATAAACCACTGGTACCATCTCTTCATATGTTACATGAATCCCGGCTTTCTGGAGCTCCATATAAAGTATTTTGTGATATACTGATTCCAATAATCCCGGCCCCAATTCACGATGAATTTTAATAGAAAGATTTAATACAATCCCTGAAATGTCATTCTCGGATAAACTCATAATTTAAATTGCAATAATATTAAAAAGAAGTATTCAAAAGCTAAAGAAAAAATCATTTTTAAAAGCAATCCATTCTTCTCTGCGCCTCTGCGTGATACGAATAACTAGTCACTATGCCTCTGCGACCTCTGCGCCTCTGCGTGATAATAATGCACTACTATGCCTTTGCGCCTCTTGAGATTTTTTCTACCCCTCTTCAGTCAAACACACTTTCTCCGATGATCATTTCCGTCGTCTTTTCGGCTTTTTCATTTTCCAAGAATCTAATGGGCCGCAATTTTTAATTTTATTGTCGATAATCTGACAGCGACAACAAAGGGTGCCGTCTTCACTGCAAAATGTTACATATCCATTCCCCTTTTCAAGGACTGTTCCAGGCAATACATTTCCAGAAGTATCATATGTTCTTGCAAAAACGATGGAATCATTTCTATAACTATATTCTTGTTTAATTTTCCCGTTTTTATAATACTCTTTTTCCAAACCGATCAAACGATTATTTTTAAATAAATAAATGAAATGGGTATCATTGGATATTGGAAAAAACTCGCAATATTTACCATCAAAATTTCCATTGACATATTCAAATATTTTGTGAATATAGCCTTGGTCATATTCGCTATAAACACTGTCAATAGTGGAGTGCCAAACAGTTGTTCTGCGATTCTGTCGTTTTATCTTAGCTTGGGTAAAATAACGGGTGGTTAATTGTCCCATTTTGTCAAAAGATTCTACTGTAGCCCATAGGGAACCATCACATTGAATTTTCCTATAATTCTGCCCATTCCTACCATTCCAACATGTTGTATCACATGAATCTTGGGCGAAAATAATTTGAGTAAAAATTGTCAAAAAAAATACGAGAATATACCTCCTCGGAAATATACTCATACCTTTATCTTTAATTGCCTTAATACGCTTTTGCAAATACAACACGGCCAACACTGGGTTTACCTGTTAAAACGCAATTTCCACTTTCTTGTTTCATATCTAAAGGAATGCAACGAATAGTGGCTTTTGTCATTTCTTTAATTTTTTCTTCGGTTTCACCAGTGCCATCCCAGTGTGCCATTGCAAATCCTTCTTTGTTGTTGATGATGTCTAGGAACTCTTCCCAATTGTTGGCTTCAAATGTTTTATCAGCCCTGAATGCGGCAGCTTTAGCAAATAAATCATTTTGAATGGTATCCATCAATCCAGCAACATGTGGCACCAAAGAATCCAAAGCAATTGTTTCTTTTGTTTTGGTATCACGTCTTGCCACTTCAGCGGTTTGGTTGTCCAAGTCGCGCGGACCAAGGGCAATTCTTACAGGTACACCCTTCAATTCCCATTCAGCGAATTTAAACCCAGGTTTGTACGTATCGCGGCAGTCGAACTTAACCGTGAGCCCGTGCAATTCTAGAGCTTTTTTTATTTCTAAGGCTTTTTCAGAAACCTTGGCCAGTTCTTCGTCTGACTTATAAACGGGTACTATAACCACATGAATTGGGGCGAGTTTTGGAGGCAAAACAAGACCTTCATCATCACTGTGAACCATAATTAACGCACCCATTAGTCGGGTTGATACTCCCCAACTTGTGGCCCAAACGAAATCGAGTTTGCCCTCTTTCGATTGAAATTTCACATCAAACGCTTTGGCAAAATTTTGACCTAGAAAATGGCTTGTACCCATTTGCAGTGCTTTGCCATCTTGCATCATTCCTTCTATGCAATAGGTGTCGTCGGCGCCAGCAAAGCGTTCGTTTTCAGATTTTACACCCTTAATTACAGGCACTGCCATATGGTTCTCGGCGAAATCGGCGTACACTTCAAGCATTTGCACAGTTTCAGCAATAGCTTCTTCCTTAGTTGCATGGGCGGTATGCCCTTCTTGCCACAAAAATTCTGCTGTGCGCAGAAAAAGGCGGGTGCGCATTTCCCAGCGCACCACATTAGCCCATTGGTTAATGAGTATGGGCAAGTCGCGGTAACTTTGAATCCAATTTTTATAGGTGTTCCAAATAATGGCTTCCGATGTGGGCCTTACAATCAATTCTTCTTCCAACTTGCTATTGGGATCCACCATTAATTTCCCTGGATGGTCGGGGTCGTTTTTTAACCTATAATGGGTAACAACGGCACACTCTTTGGCGAAGCCTTCTGCATTTTTTTCTTCTTTTTCAAATAGGCTTTTGGGCACAAATAGTGGAAAATATGCATTGCTATGACCGGTTTCTTTAAACATGCGGTCGAGTTGTTGCTGCATTTTTTCCCAAATGGCATAGCCATAAGGTTTAATTACCATGCAACCTTTAACTGCGCTGTGCTCTGCCAAATCGGCGTTTTTTACCAGGTTGTTGTACCATTCGCTGTAATTTTCGGATCTTTTTACCTTTTCAAAAGCCATGAGATATAGGGGTTTTTGGAATAATATTTGTATATTTGTTAGTGCAAAGGTAATAGCAATCAGTTGCTACTTCCGAATGCAATTAAAATCAAATACACACCCAATATGAAAAAGTACCTTGTACCTGTTGCTTTTGCCATTCTGGTATCCTCATGTTCTTCAGTGAAAAAGGGCAGTACCACGGCCAATTATGACGATGCATATTTTACACCTGCAGAAATTGACCAAAAGGGCAGTGTGTATGGTAAAACCAATCCTAATATGTTCAGAAATGATGCCATTGCGTCTTCTTCACAACGAACCACGCGCAGCTATGGCCAGAGCTATTCAGACAGGTTTAGGAATTTTGGCAGTTCAAATGTTACTCCCGTATATACTCCAGCAATGGTTTATACCAACAGGGGTATGGGTGTAATGATGGTGCCAAATTATGGCAGCCCTTATATGGGTGGTTACAACCCTTACGGTTACAATCCTTATTCAAGGTATGGCTACAATCCCTATATGGGAATGGGATACAATCCATATTGCATGTATGGCTATGATCCTTATTACAATCCATCATGGTCTTACTGGAACCAATACTACAGTCCATACAACTACAATTATTGGGGCAGTGGAAATGTAGGCGGCTCAACAGGTTCTGGTAGCTCTTGGAGCAGCAATTCGGGTTCGTCTAACTCTGGCACACACCACAGTTACAACAATAATGGTGGCACCCGCAGAAATTCGTATAACTCTGGTTTGCCATCATCTTCTCAAAGCAGCCGCACAGGCAGTTCTGGAAGCTCAGGCAGCAGTTCTTCTTCGGGAAGTGGATACACTAGGCCATCATACAGCAGCCCTGCAACTACTACTGGCAGCGGTGGTACTTATACCCGCCCAAGTTCTTCAGGTTCTTCCGGATCTACCGGTGGGGCACAGTCTGGTTCTAGCAGTCGCAGGAGATAAAATCTAAATCTTGAAAACGTACTTTTCTTTGAAGCATATTGCAATAGCTTCCTGTTTTTTTATTGCCATAACAGCAAATGCTCAGAATGAGCAAGATGCTATCAATTACGCTACAATAGGTGCAGGAGGCAGTGCACGTACCTTAGGGATGGCCGGTTCATTCAGTGCTATTGGCGCTGATCCGTCTGCGGCATTTATCAATCCAGCGGGTATTGCTACTTTGCGCAGAAACGAATTTACACTGGGCGTTCAATTGATGAATACCCGAAACAATTCCGAATATTTGGGCTCTTATTTAACAGACAATAAATTTAATTTTAATTTACCCAATGTAGCACTGGGTTTTAGTAAAGTATATTACGACAATAACGGCAAGCCAAAAAAATCAGGATTGGCCAATGTGAGTTATGGTTTTGGTATCAACCGCTTGGCCAATTTCCATAATAGATTTGCATTTGATGCTGCCAATACAAAATCTTCAATTACAGATTATTTTGCAGCAAAAGCCAATGCACAAGATGCCGTTCCCTTTGATTTGTATTTGGGTTCACTTTCCAGCATTGCATATAGTGCCGGTGCCATTGAAAACCTGGTGGATGGTTCTGGAAATGAATCGGTATATTATGTTTCCAGATACATCGATAGCCAGCGCAACAATCAACAAATAGGCAGTTTGCTCAACAAAGGGAATATGTATGAAACCCAATTTTCACTAGGTCTTAATTTTTCGCATAAATTTTACTTGGGTTTGGGTTTGATGTATTCTACTTTGAAATTTTCTAAAGAATTTGATATTTTAGAAATCGATAACCAACAAAGAATTAAAGCCGATGTTGAATCCCTTACCTATAATGAAAGTATTTACGACCGTGGAAATGGATTTGGAGCAAAATTGGGCGGTATTTTTAGGCCCAATGATCAGTTTAGGTTTGCTGTTGCCATTCATACTCCTAAAACCTATTCTATAAAAGAAGAGTATGGTTACAACCTCACCACTGTTTTTGAGCCTGGGGCAAATACACAAAAAGAGGTGACTGCATATACCGAGCCTTTAAACACATACAATTATAAGGTAACTACACCAGCAAGGTTAATAACCGGGGCAGGTTTTGTGTTGAGCAAAACAGGTTTATTTAATGTAGAAACGGAATTTTATAATTACGGTTCTGCAAGGTTAAAAGCAGATGATTATGCATTTACTGCAGAAAATAACAATGTAAGAAGGTTGTATAAAAGTGTAGTGGTTTTGCGCATGGGAGCTGAGTTTAATATTCCAGATCCCAACCAAAAAGATGTGTTCTATCGTTTAAGATTTGGTTATGCCAATTATCCATCGCCATTTAGTTCTAGGGCAGCTGGAATTGATCCTATTCTGAAAAAAGCCCAGAACCTATTCACAGGCGGATTTGGGTACCGTGAAAAAGATTATTACATAGATTTTGCACTGTCTTATGGAAAAAGCAGCAATTACTTTACCCCATATACCGGTAGCAGTCTTTTCCCGGTATCAAGCGTTACCAATACCCAAAGCAGGGTTGGATTTACTGCAACAATGGGTTTTAATTTTGAGTGATTCAGAATCTTAATTGAATTCAATTTCGTTAATTCTTTTGGTTTATTGATGGTGGGTGCATTTGAAGATGTTATTCATCTTAATTGTCCTTAAATAAATGCCTTATATTATTTAATAGTAAGGTCTAAAATTATTTAGATTGCTATAGTTATTTAACCGTGAATACATTTTTATTGATCAGAATTGAATTGTGACGTTATTCCATTTAAAAATATGAATGGAAGTCAATTTTTATGTATTCTGATTCGGACTGTTTGGATAATAGTACCATCTTATATGTGTATTAATATTAATGAATTATAGAGTTTGATATGGCTAAAAAGGTAATGCAATTTGAATGGAATTTGATGTCCTAGAATGATGATTTTTGATATTGACTATCGATTAGGAGAGTATCGTTGAAAAAATAGGAAAGGGTTAATGCAAGTGTGGATTTGAGTAAAAAAAGGCTGCTCGTAAAAAGCAGCCTTTTTTTGTATTTCTTGTAACTTTATTGTTTTACCACCCTTAGAATTTGGCTGTTGCCATTCCAAGTTACACGGATGTTATAAACGCCCGGTGTGGTATTCTCCAAGTTTACAGGAATTTCTGCCAAATTGCTGTTCATTTCAAAATTGAAGTTTTGAATGGTTTTGCCCAAATTGTCATACAATTCAATTTTCAAAGTTTGTGGCTCATCAAATCGAGCAAAAATTGAAGTAGAATTAGCGGTTGGGTTTGGTGCCAATTTCAAACTGTTGTCTGCAAATTGAACATGTATGTTTTGGTCACACACATTGGAACTGATACGTTTGCCATCAACAGTTGTTACATCAATTCGGTAGTAGTTGTTTCCAGCTTCTTTGTTTATATCCAAGAAAGAATAATCAATTTGGAATTTGCTGCGGTCAATATTTGATACATTGATGGTAGAAATGGTTGAGAAATTCAAATCACTTCCAGCTTTCATCACTTCAATATATTTGGCATCACGCAAATCATACAATGACCATTTCAAAGCAATACCATTTGAAGTTTTGTTGCAATTCAATTCAGAAATTGAAACAGGCAATGGAATGGTATACGTCAATCGGTATGTTGCAAATGCTCCAAAAATACCAGCTGCATCTTCATACGCATATTGGAATGAAGTGAAAGGCTGTTGGTAGAATTTGAAATACAATTTTAAGTTGGAAGCCACCAAATTTGGAATTTCGTACCTGTTATTGGCAGTGTTCCAATATACATATGATGGATCACTTGGACTTGGGTTGGGTACCAATTTTACATCAACAGTACCATTAAAGTACACAAGTAGGTCTTTGGTAGAATCTGGGATATTGGTGAATGCTACTTTGTATGGTGAAGCACCAGTAGCACCTTGGTATAAACCATCTTCCAAGTCAGAACCTGAAAGCAAACCAGGCATGATTGCAGTATTGCTGCTATTCACAACTGCATCTGAAGTACCATTTGCAGCATTCAATTGAATCCAATGGCTGAAAGATGAGTAACCCCAACCTGTCAAGCCCCTAATGCTATCTGGTTCAATGAGGTAGGTTTTATCCATCGCAATGGTGGTTTTTTCAATACCGTATTGGATGTTGGTAATATCTACAGTTGTGGTGTTGGCATTTAACAATCCATCAGTAGGAGCAGGATTGATGCCTGTTCCAGCAGCATTGTTTGTGCCATAGTCTTCACCCACATTCGCCCAGGCGGTTGGCAATACAGTGCTAGAGGGAGCCGCAGCGCCTACCGTTAAATTGGTAGCACTTATTCGAACGGTGTAGTTTGAATTTGCATCTACAGCAGTGAAGTTGAACGCACCGGTTGTGGTGTTTACCGTGCTCTTGTCTACAATGTTGCCACCATTATCCACCAAATATGCATAAAGTTGAGTGCTTTGAGGATCGCCTATAGGTGTTCCATTTACATCATTGTCTTTGGTTCCATTGCCATCATGGTAAATGGTTCCTGAAATAACAAGACCAGTAAATGGAATGGTAACCGTAGCAGGAGAAAGGTCTTTAGCCTGAGCAGAATCTTTCCAAGCGTATGTAAATGTTACAGTGCCAGCACCATTAAATGTAGGATCAACTGTTAACAATGTTGGGTTATAGTTTGCAATGGTTTGACCCAAGGTAACCAATACACCGTTGTAATACAAGTTGGCATTGGTTGGCAAAGTTTCCACAATAATGGTTTTAACTGCAGATGTACCAGAGTAAGCGCCATCTTCTCTGTCAGTACCCGTAAGTGCAAGTACTTGAACTTGTACATTGGTACCTGGATTCAATTGGCTGGTAGCGGTTTTGTCATCAGATTCAGGACGTTTGTCAATACCGAAGTCAACCGCAGTAACATTTGAAGTGGCAGTAACAACGGCAATTGCACTGTTTGCGGCACCAGCCTCAATTCCAGTATTGCCAGTGTTGTTCACACCATAAGCTTCACCAGTGCTAATCCAGTTAGTAGGCAAGTTAGCCGCAGTAGGAGTAGCAGCTGTTATAGCTACATTGTCGCTAGAAATCACTACATTATAAGTAGTGGTAGTAGCCACATTGGTAAATGTATAAGTACCAGCAGGAGGTAGGGTAACTTTACCAACCACAATACCTGCGCTATCTAAATAAGCATAAAGTTGGGTAGCATCAGGCACACCAATACCAGTACCATCAACAGCAAGGTCATAATTGCCATCACCGTCATTATATACAGTACCAGAAAGGGTAATGCCTTCAAACGGCATGGTAACCGTAGCAGGAGAAAGGTCTTTGGCTTGTGCAGAATCTTTCCAAGCATAAGTAAATACCACAGTACCGCCGCCATTAAATGTCGGATCAACAGTTAACAATGTTGGGTTATAATTGGCAATAGTTTGTCCAAGGGTAACCAATACACCGTTGTAATACAAGTTGGCATTGGTAGGCAATGTTTCAATGATGATGGTTTTAACAGTAGAAGAGCCAGAGTAAGCGCCATCTTCTCTATCGTTACC
>JADYZD010000004.1 GCA_020853295.1 Bacteroidia bacterium
ACTTATTTTGGTGCGATTGTTCAATATCCAAATGAAAAAGGCAGCATTGAAGATTACCGTGATTTTGTTTCCCAATGCAAAGCACATAATGTAAAAACTTGTTTTGTAGCTGATATTCTAGCCCTTACACTTTTAACCCCTCCTGGTGAGTTTGGTGCTGATTGCGTAGTTGGTAGTACACAGCGTTTTGGTGTTCCTATGGGCTATGGCGGACCTCACGCTGGATATATGGCCGCTAAGGATGAACACAAAAGGCAAATGCCAGGCAGAATTATCGGTGTAAGTATCGATAGAAATGGCAATAGGGCATTGAGAATGGCCTTGCAAACCCGCGAACAACATATTAAAAGGCAAAATGCCACTAGCAATATTTGTACGGCTCAAGTGTTGTTGAGCATAATGGCAGGAATGTATGGTTGTTACCATGGTGCCGAAGGATTGAAAAAAATTGCAGGTAGGGTGCATGCATTAGCTTCAGAACTGGCCAGGGGCATAGAAGCTACCGGCGCTGTATTTAAAGTATTGAACAAAAATTTCTTTGATACTTTATATATACAAGTTCCAAGTGCCGCAACTATTAAGACTATTGCAGACGCCCAAGGAATAAACATTAGGTACTTTGATGAACAACATGTTGGAATTTCTGTAGACGAAACCCATACTGCTGAAGATATCGCTGATTTGGTTCAAATTTTCAGAAAAGCCATCGATGGTGCTTCCTTTACCCTTCAAGATATTGCCGAAAACCACATTCCTGAAAACCTTAGACGCCAAAGCAATTTTATGTTGCACCCGGTGTTTAACTCATACCATGCTGAACATGAAATGTTGCGTTATATCCGCGGCTTAGAAAGCAAGGATTTAAGCTTGTGTCATAGCATGATTTCTTTGGGAAGTTGCACCATGAAATTGAATGCAACCACCGAAATGATTCCCGTAACATGGCCAGAATTCAACATGCTTCATCCTTTTGCTCCTTTGGAACAAGCACAAGGATACTTGGAAATTATTGATGAACTGAATAAAGACCTCAGTGAAATTACTGGTTTTGCTCAAATGAGCCTTCAGCCCAACGCGGGTTCACAAGGTGAGTATGCGGGACTTATGGTTATTCGCGAGTACTTTAAATCAAGGGGTGAAAGCCATAGAAATATTGCACTTATCCCTTCTAGTGCCCACGGAACCAATCCTGCCAGTGCTGTTATGGCGGGCATGGAAGTAGTGGTTACCAAATGCGATGAACGTGGAAATATTGACTTGGAAGATTTGAGGTTCCATGCAGAAAAATACAAAGACAATTTGGCCTGCCTCATGGTGACTTACCCAAGTACCCATGGTGTATTTGAAACTGCCATTCGCGAGATTACCCAAATGATTCACGATTTTGGTGGCCAAGTATATATGGATGGCGCAAATATGAATGCACAAGTAGGTCTTACCAGCCCAGGTATGATTGGCGCCGATGTTTGTCATCTAAACTTGCATAAAACTTTCTGTATTCCACATGGTGGCGGTGGACCTGGAATGGGACCAATTGGTGTGGCTGCACATCTTGCCCCCTTCTTACCTGGCCATTCAGTAGTAAAAATGGGTGGTGATAAAGGCATTCATGCAGTTTCTGCTGCACCTTGGGGCAGTGCAAGTATTTTGCTTATTTCTTATGCCTATATTAAAATGATGGGTGGCGAAGGTTTAACCAATGCTACCAAAGTTGCCATTCTAAATGCAAACTATATGAAAGCCAGGTTAATTGGTGAATATCCAGTGCTTTACTCTGGTGAAAATGGTTTTGCTGCCCATGAAATGATTTTGGATACCCGCAAGTTTAAAGCTTCTGCAGGCATTGAAGCCGGTGATTTTGCCAAACGTTTGATGGATTATGGATTCCATGCTCCTACTGTTTCTTTCCCAGTTGCTGGAACCTTAATGGTTGAGCCTACTGAAAGCGAAAGCAAAGAAGAACTCGATCGTTTTTGTGATGCCATGCTCTCCATTCGCGAAGAAATTCGTGAAATCGAAGAAGGTAAGGCCGACAAAGAGGACAATGTATTGAAAAATGCACCCCATACTGCACAAGAAGTTACTTCCGATGATTGGTCACACGTGTATAGCCGCAATAAAGCTGCTTACCCTGCACCTTTTGTTGCCGCTAAAAAGTTTTGGCCTTCTGTTGCCAGGGTGAATGATACCTATGGTGATAGAAATTTGGTTTGCGCATGCTTGCCTATCGAAGCTTATATGGAAGCCGCTTCTCAGCCAGCTACTGTGTAATTTTCAATCCTACTCAGTATCATTGTACTGTTTTGTTATCCAAGTTCACTAGAACACCCCTTTTATTTATAGCCTTGTATTGCCTTGTGGGAATTTTCACCATTAGGCAATTCGGGGTACCTTTAGATGACTACACACAGTATGTAATAGGTCAGGAAAATTACCATGTACTTATTGGTGAGCAGCAAATTGAAAAAATCAATCCTGAAATCAGGTATTATGGCCCTGTTTTCGAAACCTTTTGCTATACCATAGACAGTATGTTTTATGGTGAACCCGAACCCATTCAAAAGTGGGGGATGAGGCATGCATTTATTTTCTTCTTTTTTTCACTCGCATTGTGGTTTTTTTGGAAACTGTGTTTGCTCATTTTTAAATCCAAAAAAACTGCCTGGATTCTGATGTTGCTTATGGCAATTTATCCCCGAATTTTTGCCGATGCACACTACAATTCTAAAGACACTATTTTCCTGTGTTTGCTGGTATTTTCTTTATATCCCATTTCTTTGGGAATTGCAGAAAATAAAGCCAAATGGATTTTATTGGGATTTGGCCTTTTGGGAATGGCATGTACGATAAGATTGGCGGGATTTTTTGTCTTTCCTGCTTTTGCAATTACCTTACTTTTGGTCCCCAATAGGCAGCTTAAAATTCAATCGAAATTGCGCTTTCTGGCATTCGCATTTTCTGCATTGTGCTTGGCATTTTATGTTTTTTTTCCTGCACTTTGGAAACACCCTATTACAGAGTTTATCACTTTGGTTCATAGAATTACAAATTTCCCATGGCCCAATGAAACCTTGGTTGCAGCAAATTGGGTTGGGCCAAACAATATGCCCTGGTGGTATTTCCCTGTTTGGTATTTTATTACAACACCCATATTGTACCATGTCTTTTTGTTTATTTCAATATTTGCTTTTGTAAAAAACAGAAGTATTTGGTTTCAAAATCTTCCTTTGGTTTTCTCCTTATTGTTCTTGGCCATTACTTTATCCTATATATTTTTCACCACACCCAATTTGTATGACTCATGGAGGCAATTGCAATTTTTATTTGTGCCTATTCTTTTGCTTTCTGGAGTTGGTCTGCACTTTATTCTTCAATTTGCAAAAATGAAATGGCCACTTTGGGTCTTATTGGGTTATCAGGTTATTGTGCTTCTGCTTTGGCACCCTTACCAATATGTGTATTTTAATGAATATTACGCCCTGTTTAACAAACCCAGTACGTATGACCAAGACTATTGGCAGCTTAGTACCAGCAAAGCCTTAAATTGGATTTCAAATAATGATTCGGCAAAAAATATTAAAATTTATTGCCAAAATACAAACAGTGTTTGGCTCAATTCTTTTCTAATCTCCAAGCATGATAAAACCACATTTGAACAAATTCACAATAAAGAAGAAGCAGATTATGAAATTATTCCAATTCGCAATGCAAGGTCCTTTGCACTGCATCCCCAAACTGCACATGCAATTGTTCCAATGAAAGATACCATTTGTAAAATTGTGAAACTCAAGTAATATTTACCTATGAGATTGATATTTTACATTTTAACTACCCTTAGCACACTATTTTTACGTTTATTCGCAAGGTATGCAAGCCCTAATTAAATGGAATACACCATTCAATTGGTTTTTTATTCTATATGCCTTAGCCGGCTTCATGGTTTTAGGGGATTACGGAATCCCATTGGATGAATTAACCCAAAGACATATAGGCTTGGAAAATGCCAAGTACATTTCTGGCACTGGCAATCCAGCTTCTGTTGCAGCGCATGGGTTTTTTGGCCCTGTTCTTGAAGTTATAAATTATGCCTCCGAACAATTGATTTATAACCACAGCCTGGGCGATAAATTAATGCTAAGACATATTATTTTATTTGTAATATTTTTATTGTCAATTCGCGCTTTCTATGTTTGTGCCAAGTACATGGCAAAAGTACCGATGGCCGCAGGATTGGCAACTGCTATGTACGCACTATATCCAGCATTATTTGCGCATGCACATTACAATTCTAAAGACACTTTTTTCTTGAGTTTGGTGGTTTTTATTTTGTATTTTTTGGTATTATTTGCAAAAACAGGGAAACTGTATCACCTAATATTTCTAGCTGCAATTACCGGCATTTCTGCTACTGTTAGGCTCAATGGAATTTTTATTTTGTTTGCACTCTGTGTGGCTTTTATGGTTTCTGGTAAATCAATTTTCGTTATGCGATTAAAACGGGTGGGAATAATTATTGGCGTTTTTATGGTTTCATTTTACCTGTTTTATCCATTTCTATGGATTGTGAATTTTAAAGGTTTTTCCCAATTGTTGCATTACGTAACCTCAAATCCCTGGCCATGGAATACCCTTGCTGCGGGCGAAGATATTGTTGCAGGTCACTTGCCTTGGTGGTACTTATTTGGCTGGATGGGAGTGACAATTCCGCTATTAACCCTGGCTTTATTTCTATTTGGTTTGGTGCGGTTGGTTCAAATTAAAAAAACAAAATTCAACCTAGTAGAAACTGTTATTTTATGTGTATTGGCAATTCCCTTGCTCTATTTTTTGCTGTTCCGCCCTACCATTTATAACAGTTGGCGGCATGTGCAATTTATTTTTGTTCCTATTTCTTTATTGGTGGTATTTGCATTAAACCATATTTTAAGATTAAAATTTGCAAGTTATACTGCATGGATAATGGGTGCTTATGTCTTGTTTACTTTTGCACTTTGGCACCCTTATGGACACAGTTATTTTAATGAAATATATGCTGTTGCCTACAAGCCAGCTACCTGGGATCAAGATTACTGGGGACTATCAGCAAACCAAGGTTTAAAATGGGTAGTGGAAAATGATAAACGGGATTCAATTGTGATTTCCTCCTTTACAGAATCACCAGAATTAAATGCATTTTTATTGCCTGAAAAAGACCAAAAAAGATTGCATTTTATCCATCAGCAAGGCGCTGGCGACTATGAAGTTGAAGTGAAAAGGGGCCGCAATTTTTCTGATTTAAAAGGAACAGTAGTTTTTACAGCTGTGCCGTTAAAAGACACTTTGGTAAGGGTAGTAAAACTAAGGTAATACAGTAGAAATTGTATATTTTCTACCTTGGGGCAAATGCATTATTTCTACAAGCAAATAGGGTTCGTGTTTTAACAATACTTCACCTACTTCGGGCCATTCAATGATGCATAAATTGGCTGAGTCCAAATATTCTTCCATTCCTGCATCTATGAGTTCTTCAATATCCTTTATTCGATACCAATCGCTGTGGATGATTTTGCGGTTGTTTGAAGCCGTGTATTCGTTAATAAGGCTAAATGTAGGGCTGCTTACTTCATCAGTATAGCCCATGGCTTTTACAAGCCGCTTTACAAAAGTGGTTTTGCCTGCACCCAAATCACCAACCAATAAAATATGCTTCGGTAAATTGTTTATTGATAAAATAAAATCTACAACTTCCTTTACAGAATGCTCTTCTATTTGATCAAAAATGCGCATTTATTTTCTGCTTAATACCACCAATGGGCAAAGCATTTCTTCCATACTAATGCCCCCATGTTGAAAGGTATTTTTATAATAATTTACATAGTGGTTATAGTTGTTTGGATAGGCAAAAAAATCAGCTTCCTTGGCAAAAATAAATGCAGAACTAATGTGCAATAAAGGCAAATAGGCCTCATGCGGTTTTTTAATTTCAAATACCTCTTTAGCGTTATAACTCAAACTTTTTCCTTGTTTGTACCTTAAATTGCTATTTACATTTTTGTCGCCAACAACTTTAACGGGGTCTTTCACCCGTATGCTTCCATGGTCGGTGGTGATAACAATTTTACAAGGTTTTTCGCTTATTCTTTGTAATGCTTCCCACAAAGGAGAATGCTTGAACCAAGTAGCCATTACGTTTCTGTAAGCTGCTTCATCTTCTGCCAATTCCCTAACAATATGCAAATCGGTGCGGGCATGGCTAAAGCTATCTACAAAATTATATACTATAACATTTAATTTATTCTGAAACATATTGGGCACTTGATCCACCAAATTTTTTCCTTTTTCTAAATTGGTAATTTTGGTGTAGCTGAATTTGATATCCCTTCTCAGTTTTTTAAGCAATTCTTCCAGAAAATCTTTTTCATACAAGTTTTTTCCACCTTCATCCTCATCATTGCTCCATTTACCGGGAAAGGATTTTTCTATTTCTAGTGGCAACAAACCACTAAAAATACTGTTGCGGCAATATTGGGTGGTGGTGGGTAAAATACTCAAATATGCATCCTCATTGTCCACCCTAAATCTCTCGTCTAAAGTTTCAGAAATGGCCCTCCATTGGTCAAATCGCAGGTTGTCCAACAACACCATAAATACAGGTTCATCCCCATCTAAAAGCGGATTTACTGCACGCCTAAAAAGATTGTGACTCATCGTTGGGCCTTCATCTCCCGTTGGCTTCAACATGCCAATATAATTATCCGTGATAAACCTACTAAAATTGCGGTTGGCATCGGCCCATTGTGTTTCCAACACTTCTTGCATGCCCCCTTCGCTGGTTTTGGAAAGTTCCATTTCCCAGAATACCAGCTTTTTATACACCTCTTTCCATTCGTCAAACGACAATTTGTCGCTAACCGACATGCCTATTTGCATAAATTCCCTTTGATACCCTTGGGTGGTTTTTTCACTCACCAGACGGCGTTCATCAAGGTTCTTTTTAATGGAAAGCAATATTTGGTTTGGATTCACTGGTTTAATCAAGTAGTCGGCTATTTTATTTCCAATGGCCTCCTCCATGATATGCTCCTCTTCGTTTTTGGTAATCATGATTACCGGTAAATTGGGTTTTTCCTGCTTAATGCTGTTTAACGCATCAAGCCCGCCAATACCAGGCATGTTCTCATCCAAAATTACCAAGTCAAAATCCTCTAGTTTCACACGGTCGATAGCATCTCGACCATTTAAGGCAGTAAACATTTCATACCCTTTGTTCTCTAAAAATAATAAGTGCGGCTTAAGAAGATCGATTTCATCATCTGCCCATAAAATGCGTGGTTTAATTGCCATCTGTGTATGTAAACGTTTTCGGTAGCGAAATTATTGGCTTTGTGGGTAAATACAACACCAGCTGCCTTAAAAAAAGGCAATATTCGTGTAACCCCCTATTTTAACTGCCAAAAATAGGTTTTATCGCCTTGGCTATTGGCAAATGAATCTTTGAGTTCGTAATGTTCTAACGTGTAATTCCACAATCCACTGTAAGCAATGGCAGCACTAAATGTTTTTCCCGTCAGAATTCCCTGAGGTGGACTTGAAATGAAAGATTGTTTAAATTGCTCTCTATTCTTTTCTGCCAATTCAGGATGGCTGCTGCCATCATAATACCCTCCGTAAGGGCACGGTATTGGAATATCGGTTTTAAAACCACCCTGATAGTAATAATATCCAAAATACTCCATGTCCACATAAATATTTTTAATAGAATTGGTTATTTTCAGCATGGCCTCCCTCTCTATTTTCGCCGCTATTTTTTGGGGATATTTTTTCGAAATAAAAAACCGTAAACCATCAGAACAGGTATAAATGATTCCTATAATTAAAAGAATAAATGCCATAGGAATAGCCCAACTTTTGTCTTCGAATATTGCCGAAACAAGCAAGAAAATTCTGGCAATAAGCCACATTAGGCCTTGCATCCCTACCAGGCCGCCAAAGAAAGCCATGGGCAAAAAGTAATGCCCGTATTGCACCAATCCCAATGCCGGAATAAATGAAGAAAGGAAGAACAATAGTACCCAAATACCTGTGTATTTTTGGTATTGACTTGGACTTTTATTGTCGAATAAGGATACAATTCCTACCCAAAAAAACATGCGAAGAAAAGGGGTGAATTTTTGCCATTCCTCAAAAAAGGATTGAACGCCTTTCCACCAGCCCGGTCGCAATTGCCCATCTACCCCTGAGTATCCAAAAGCAAATTGTAAATATTGGATATAATTTTCCCAAGCTCCTGTGAAGAGCAAATAAAGTACCACAGCAATTACTGGTATTGCATTTCCTGTAAAGAACAATAGTAAGGATTTGGTTTTATGTTTGGCATTTGCAAATACAAATACCACCAATCCCAATATCAAAAACACAAAGGGTTCCTTGCATAAGAATGCAAGTCCAGAGAGGATTCCACCATAAACATATTTACTTGAACCTTCTTTTTTCTGCAAAAAAATAAGTGCACTAAAAAAAATAAGATAACTTCCAATTTCTTCGATAAAAAAACCGTTTAAATAATATCCCCAATTCATAAAAAAATAAAATAGGGTGGGGATAATAATGATTGAAATCCAACCCTTTTTGCCAAACACTTGTATTTGAATATTGGCCATACAAAATGCTACCAATCCCACAAGTAAACCTTGAAAATAAAGAAAAATATTGGGATTCCCATTTCCCAAAAATTCAAAGATTGCGTAGATGAAAAAAATTCCGGGTGGTTTCATATCCCACACTTCTTTGTACAGAATTTTACCATGAAGCAGCTGTGATGATACGGCAGAAAATGCTCCAGAATCGCCATGCATAGATGTGTTTTCAAAATGCAGCATGGCCATTACTCCCATGCATACGGAAAACAAAAACAACACCACCCTTCTTGGGGTTATAAATGGCTTTAATACACCCATGCACCTCAAAATTAGGGTTTATTCCGTTAATGTGAATGCAGAAAATAACCACAGCTTTAAATTCCATAAAAATTGATGTTATTTGCAGCATGTCATCCCACCATGTTGTACGCGACAAACAAGAGCCTGCTCTGATTATTGCCAATGGTGAAGCCTGCAGTTTTGAATTGTTGGGACAATTGCTTGAGTGGAGCCCTTTCGTGCTGGTGCTCGATGGCGCTTTGGACCGTGTGCTGGAATTGAATATTAAAATTGATGCTGTTTTGGGCGATTTCGACAGCACTGACCATATTGCGGAAAAGGTAAAACACCTGGGACCGGTACAAATCATCCATACCCCGAATCAAGAATTTACAGACCTCCAAAAAGGAATTGAATTTTTACTCAACGAAGGCCATGCTGCGGCCAATATTGTATGGGCTACGGGTCGCCGTGCCGATCATAATTTTAACAATATTGCCACATTGCCTATATATGCTGAACACATTAATTTGATGTTGGTAGATGATTACTCCAGGGTATATCTTCTTCCAAAGCAATTCAAAAAATGGTATCCCCAGAATACAAAAATTTCACTTATTCCCGTTACCATTTCTCACGGAGTTATCACAGAGAATTTGGCTTTTAACTTAAATAATGAAACACTAGAATTCCCTAACCGAAGTGGCAATAGCAATTATGTTCTGGCAGATGGTTTTGTCGCTATCACCTATCAGTCTGGTCATCTATTGATGATGGAGTGTTGGGATTGATGATTTGTATTTTACCAGTAGCATATTTCTGGGTATCAAAAATCATGGAGTAAAAGTAAATTCCATTGCTTAACGGCAAGGTCAATGTAAATAAATCTTGAACTTGGGTTTGGCTTTTTGAATAGACGATTGAACCTGTAAGGTCTGTTATGGTTAAGTGGAAATTGTTACCCGATTCATGAATGTCAAAATGCACTTCACCTTCACTGGGATTTGGGTACACGGTTAAGGATATTGGTTTTAAAACCAATTCTTGAGATAAATTTTTAAATCCTGCTTCTGATACACAAGTAAATTGATCTCCTACTTTTAAATAATTCCCATGTGATTTATAAAAGGAGCCAGAATATTTTAATTGCATAAATTCTGTAATGGCAATTTCGGCAGGGGAATATCCATCCATATTGCCTCCATGAAGCAGTAGAGAATCGCAGTACAATTTTCCCGATACGTCAAAATGAGCACCCTCAATTAGTGTAATGGTGTGATGTCCACAAAGCCCACCGGTGCTGTCAATCTTAACAATGCTATTGTTTTTAAATAGAAGATTTTCCGAGAATACCACCCTGTGGTTAATGAAAAAAGTATCGTTTGTTTTAAAGCTAGGATTGCCTGTTTCTTGCCATGTTGAACTGGAATTCCAATTTCCACTTTTTGCTGTATGCCAAGTATTTGCATGGAGTTTACAATTAGAAAACAATAGCAATAAAGCAATGTAAAATTTAATTTTCATACTTCTAATACATCAATTTGGCAATGTGCCCCTATTGTATTTTTTGAAATTGTTTGGTAATAATGGGAATCGTCGGATTGAGTTCGTTTGTCAAATGAATTACATAACAGCCTGGGCGTAAAAAGCCCACTTGTATATCGGTATTTGAATCCATTTTTTGAGTGAATATCAATTTGCCACACATGTCGTAGATCTCTGCAGAATTAGCTCCCATGGGTGTGTTTTTAATTTGTATAATATTCTCAACCGGAATCGGAGATATGGTTATTTCATGGGGGCTAAAAACCTGCGCATTATTGTTTTTATCGCATGTGTAACAAACACCCTTTCCTGAAAAATAATAACCATAATTAATGCAATCAGCAGTATACGTTATTCCCGCTATCTGTCGGGTACATTTATAGGATTCATTGTAGTTTTTAGGTGTTCCTTCCAATATTAATTTACAAGATAATCCTGAAGTATCGATATGTTTTAATCTTACCCGATATCCATTTGTAGCATTTATTGTGAAAAAATCACCCACTTTAACAACGGTATTAGAGGTAAATTCAACAACACCATTGGCCTTTCCTGTTATTGCAGTTATTATTACTTTAATGTCAATTCCTTCTGGCAATAAGTTGGAATCGACATTTTGAAATTCTGTTAAACCCACCCAGCAATTTTGTCCACCCCCAAAAAAATGACTTAGGTGTTTGGGCACAATTACACTGTCCATTACCTCACTGTAATTATTGCCAGGGCAAAATTCCTGTGAAAATGCAGGAACCCAAAAAAATTGTAGCAGAATAACAAGGCCAAAGTTTCTTAATTTTACACCCATAGTATTTCGAATTTAGTAAATTTTTGGGAATTTTCAAAAGCATGAATGAAGCAATTCAATTATTTACCCACTTTTCTATTGTTTTTCAAGACAAAATGGCTTTTCAATTGGTGATACCTTATAATTAGTACAATTCATTTATTTTTGCCCGAATGAAAATTCTCACCTATAATGTCAATGGCATTCGCAGTGCTGCCAACAAAGGGCTTTTTGATTTTTTAAAAACAGAAAATCCAGATGTGGTATGCTTGCAAGAGATAAAGGCAGAAAAGGAACAAGCAGATTTGCAAGCAATTGAATCACTGGGATACCACCATTACTGGTTCTCCGCCCAAAAAAAGGGGTATAGTGGTGTGGCCATTTTTGCCAAACAAAAACCTTTAAATGTGGTTTATGGTTGTGAGCATCCCAACTTTGATTTTGAAGGCAGGTGTATTCGGGTCGATTTTCAAGAATTTAGCATTTTTTCAGTTTATTTCCCCAGCGGCACTACTGGCGATATTCGCCAAGATGTGAAATACCAATTTTTAGATTATATGTTTACTTATTTTAATAAATTGGCTTCTGAATTGCCCGCATTAATTGTGTGTGGCGATTATAATATTTGCCACAAACCTATTGATATTCACAACCCAGCAGGAAATAAAGATTCCAGTGGTTTCTTGCCCGAAGAACGCGCTTGGATGGACAAATGGTTTTCCAACGGATTTACCGACAGCTTTAGACATGTAAACACCAACCCCGATTGGTATACCTGGTGGAGCTTTAGGGCCAATGCCAGGGCCAATAACAAGGGTTGGCGTATTGATTATATCAGCGTTTCAGATTCTTTGGTACCCAAAATTAAAACGGCTGAAATTTTAATGGAAGCAAAACATTCCGACCATTGTCCGATGTTTGTTGAAATTCAAGCTTAAATCAAATTCAAAAACTGCCCTATTTTTTAATTTCTTTTATTTCTCCCTGAGGGGTAATAATCAATAATTCCGTAGATTTTTCAGTAGGCTTTGTATTGTCAACAACCTTTACGGGTTGGGTAAGTCGGTACCTTACTTGTAAAGTGTATGTAAATTGTATTGGAGGTTCCAGTTGATTTGGATTTAAAACTGCATCAAATCCTGAGCAATCAGTGGGGTTGTAAAACACTGTGGTTCTTTGAATAAAACCAGCCCGGGTTTTCATCAGCT
>JADYZD010000005.1 GCA_020853295.1 Bacteroidia bacterium
AATGTTAAATAGCAAGCCTCACATTGTGTGATAAACAATTGTTCATAGCACTCCTGTTTTAGACAAGATTTCGTTTTAGGGTTTGTCACATATTTTGCAAGCTAGCGCGGCAAAATATCCGCCAAACTCCTTCTGTAGATTTGCGTTGTTAGAAGTATTCAACCCCGCTGGGGTTGTGGGTTTGCGGTTAAATTGAAAATCCTTTTTTTTAACGGACTTCTACCCTATACGTTCATGGAGACTGTGATTGATTTGAAAATCAGGCTGGTGAGGGAAAATGCCAATACACCTTCAATTCAAGTTAATTATTATAAGATGATGTTTCCATACCTATTCTTATCCATTTTGAGCTGATTTGATTCTTGGGTTTGTCACATATTTTGCTGGCTAGCGCGGCAAAATATCCGCCAAACACCTCTTAAGCATTGCGTTGTTAATAAATGATGAACCCCGCTGGAGTTCTGGGTTGCGGTTAAATTGAAAATCCCTTTTTTAACGGAATTCTACCCTCTCCATCTTTGGAAAGGGTGCCTGATTTAAAAAATCAGTCGGGTGAGGGAAAATGCGCAGAAAGAATCAATAAGCATAGAATTCAGAGGAGACCATTACTTAATAACATGAACAAGGCAAACCACCAACTCCGCTGGGGTTATGGCTTTCCGATATGACAGAAAATTCTTTTTTGTATTGGACTTCTACCCTCTCCATCTTTGGAGAGGGTGCCTGATTTTAAATCAGGCGGGTGAGGGAAAAGACCCAAACACCTTCTATGAAGTATTCATTTACAACCCAGCAATGGTAGCAGAGTTGCGGATTTTGCGGGTGACTTTGAATACGAATTCTCCGTCTTTATCACCACCAAAAAATCCATAGCGGGGGACTGATTTTTTGTCATTGCCCATGGTTTTCATGGTTCGCAAGTAATCCATCATTTCCGATGCTGAGAGGTAATCTTTTTTGGTGGCGGCTTCTTCTAATGCATAAATTACCCGACTGGCAAAGGGAGAATGGGTACCTGCCACACCGTCTTCTACATAGTTGTTGCCACCAGAGGTGAGGAACTGTCGGCAGCGGATTTCCAATTGGCGGCGTACATACTCATCAGAGGAAAGCTCATTGCCATCATTCACACTGCGGTATTCGTGCTTGTCTACCTTGTCAAACATTTTACCACCAAAGCACACATCCATTACCAAAAACACATTGCCAGCATTGCAGCCATCGAGCAAATCGGCGATTTTTTGTTGGGGGTAATAGGTTTCATAATACTTATCTTGTGCGGGCTTTTTAGACTCTGGACATACATAATAGCCACCCCAAACAGAATCGTACAATCCATGGCCAGCGAAAAACACAAATACCTGATCATTGGATTTGTATTTAAACCTGCGGATTTCATCCAATTTCTCGGTAATTTTATACCGATCCGGATTGCGGATGATGGTGGTTTGGAAACCATAATTCGACTCCAGCAACTCCCCTATTTTTTCAGCATCAAAAATGGGATTGGTAAGGTCATCCCAAAACTCGTAATCCTTGCTTGCAAACAGATAAGCATAACGGGTGCTTTCGCTTGTTTTGGCCGTTTCTGACTGGGTTACCAAAAAATCTTTTTGATTGCGGTTGCCAAATTCATCCACCGCCACAATGCTAATATTTCGAACACCAATCAATTCTTTTGGCAATTCAAAACGGCCGTTTTGGGCAATGGTCAATGTAATGCCATTGGCTGATGCAAATGTGATGTTGTTGTTATCGGTAATGCGACCGGCAATCACCGATTTGTTGCTCACCAAACTGATATTTTCACCACGGGTAGCCACGGCTCCAAACAATTCAATTAAAGGCGGGAATGTGTCTTTTACCTTTAGCGCCACTTTGGCTTTGCCTATGGTAAAATCGTGACCAAAAGCCTGCATTTCTAGGGCATACAATTGGTCGTTATCGAACATAGTGGCGGCAGCATGACTGAACCACTCCGTTGCAGTAGCCACCCCATCTTCTAAGCTCGTTTCTAAGCTTTTGATTAAGGCATTGGACAACACAGAATGGTTGAGGATGCGTTCTTCAATCCTGGCATTTTTAAGTCCAAAGAACATGAGGCTTCGTTTTTCACTGGAAAGCTGGCTAAAATTGCCGCGCTGGTACCACTCGCGCCAGTTGAGTCCATTGCAATCGGCAATATGGATTTGCCTGCCTGCCGGCACCTGACTGAGGTAGCCGCTTAAATCGCGCATGGGCAGCAAACCATCGGAAAGTTGTATGCCTTCTGTTGCACCTGTTTGACCATAACCACTAAAGTAGAACATGAATACATCGTTTTCGCCCAGTGTGTAAATGGCAGAATCCAATGCATTTTTAATATTGGCCAAGGTGGCATTTTTACCCAAAAAGGTATGGTTGGTTACCGAATCAAAATGCAAATCGGCACCCGTTTTCATTGCAGTGCTCAACACCGATGCATCGGCCTGCGAAAAAGAATCGTTTTTGTTGGCAGTATTGGGACCAATACAAAGCATATACAGGCGCTTTTGATCGCGTTTTTCTCTCAAAGCCACTTCAAGAGAAGAAGCCCTAGAACGAAATTCCATTTCATGCAAAGTATCGTCGAGCCAATCGTAAATATTGGCCACATCATCGTAATCCGAAATCAGGTTGTCATCGCCCAAACCTGCAGCAATGCTTACACCTGCCGCTTTTTTATAATACACTACAGAATTGCTGTAATCCTTCTTTTTATAGTGCATATAGCCAGTCCATCTGTAGGTAGTGCGCACTTTTTCCCAATTGGGTTTGGGGTCTTTAAAATACTCTTTGGTTGCAGCAACCATTAAACGAATGCCCTCATCGTATTTTTCTTTCCCTTCATAAGTGAGTGAACGGGCTTTGAGGCTATCGCCTACGATTCTATTTTTCCAACTTCTTAAATAATAATTGTTAAATTCTTCACGCAATTCTTTGAATTCAGTTTCATTTAAACCCGTGCTAATAAAATAATCAAAATCGGTAAGCAAACCTTCTTTAAAATCCGATTCCACAGTCATGTATTCAAAGCTTTTTCTGTACAATCTTTTTGCTTCATTTTTATCCCCTTTTAATATTAAAGCATGGGCATAATTGATATTGGTCCAGGGCACAAAAGAATCGTAATTCCAAGAATATTGGCAATACGGAATGGCTTGTTTTATGCGGCCCATTTTTAACAAATTCCATCCTTTATAACCCTTGGCGTAGTAGTATCCAGAATCGATTGCCA
>JADYZD010000006.1 GCA_020853295.1 Bacteroidia bacterium
AAAGGATTTTGCATGCGCACACAACCATGGCTCACATGCCTAAAATCTGCATTGAACGCAAATTTCGATGGCGTGTCATGCATAAATATGCTGTACAAATTGGGAAAATGAATCACCACTTTGCCCAGTGAATTGTCCTCACCCGGTTGCTGTTCTATTTTGTATTTCCATTTGACTTTACTCACATTTTTCCAGTCAATTTCAAAAGGATCCAGTTCTTCGTTTTTAAGGTTGAGCAGCTTGTAATTGTGCTTGGCCAAATAACCAGGATCGCGCTGCATCTGAGGCAGAATTTCCTTTACCATAATGTTGCGTGGCACATGCCAAGTAGGGTTAGCTACAAAATGGGTGAGTTTGGCTTTCATTAATGGTGTTTCCAAATTATCTGGAGCAACAACATCTGCGTCTTTTTTGCTTTCAGCCAAGCGCTTGTAATAATTGGCATCCCTGTTCTTTCCGCTGCAAACGCGCATTTCCAATTTCAGGGTATCTTCTTTAAATCCATAGAGTTTGTTTTCAGCAATATTGGCCCAAATTTTTGTAGTTTCAGAAACAGGTCCCAACCACCGCCACCGTTCTAAGGAAGCACGCAACCTCAGTTTCATCACCTTTAAATCGGTGTTCAATACCGCAGCCAATTCTTTATCCAAAACTCCTGTGGGCTCCATACCATGGGCAAATTGGTACTCGGTAATTGCCTTGCTCAACCTAGGAGTATAATATTTAGTTGTAGATGTTGATGCCACTGCAAACAAACCATGCAACACCATTCTTTTTTCTAAAATTTTACACCAATTAACAGATATGGAATCGCCTGGTTTTATGCGTTTTTTTACTGCAATTTTTTCAATAGTTGAGGTATCCTTTAAAGTGAGCAACCTGGAGTATTCTTTTTGTAGTGCATTATACGGTTCAAATGAGGGGAATGCCTTTTTAATAGCTGCCAACATGGTATCAGATGCCACCAATTGTTTCAAATTTCCACACTTCCTTCTTGGCAACTTGTCTAAGCTGCCTGTGTAGTTCGGGTCTACCCTGCCGCAATTTAAATCGTGGTACAAACCCATGCTTGCATCGGCAGATAAAAGCAACAACATTGCAAGGCTATCATAGGGGATTTTTTTAGCTTCATCCCATTGATGCGATTGAATTCTTTGATGGCAAAATTCCAAAAAATTGGCGTGGTAATATTCACTTTCCAAACCATGCCAATGGGCCTTTTTGGCAAATTCTACAATGGAATTTAATGGGTGTTGGGCTTT
This sequence comes from Bacteroidia bacterium, assembly GCA_020853295.1. Classification (GTDB taxonomy): domain Bacteria; phylum Bacteroidota; class Bacteroidia; order NS11-12g; family UBA955; genus JAGXTF01. Next base: position 1,263 of record JADYZD010000006.1, read on the forward strand.
GTTTAACATATACCCCAGCAACTCCTTAGAAAATGTTTTGTCACCGAACAACACTTTAAGGGTATCGGCGTAGTTTAAGTAATTTTTACTTATGGTTCCAGTATCAGAAATGGCGTTGATTTTATTGCGAATGGCCACATTCAATTTGGCATAATCAGCATTCTCCATGAGATCTTCACTCTCACTTTCAGTAACAGCAGAATGGGTGCAATACGATAGAAAAAATACCAAAGAAAAGAAGAACATCCAAACCCTAAGTTTGTATAAAACCAATCTTAAATTCATAGAATTATATTCGAATATAGACAAATACGGTATCTAAAAAAGCGAGAATTATGAAATAACCATAAATTCACATACCCACATATTTTCGAAATGTAAGGTTTACCCTTGGCAGAAGGACGCTTTTGCTCACTGGCAGGCGGTGCAGCCAATGTTCTTGTGTTGGCCCTTCCATAAGCAATACACTGCCGTTTTCCAACCACACATCTACCCTTTCTCCGTTGTTTTTATGTTTGAACATGAATTTTCTGGCAGCTCCAAAACTTACCGATGCAATGCTGCCATTTTTTTCCAGTTCTTTTTCAGCATCGCTATGCCAAGCCATTCCTTCCATACCATTGTGGTACAAATTCAATAAACAAGAATTATAATTATTTCCAGTGCTGGCTTCTACCCTGTTTTTAATTTCCAATAAAATTGGATTCCAGATTTTCGCTGTTCTTGTAATTTTTGAATACGAATATTCAAATTTAGCATCGGCATACCAAGCTACTTTTCTCTTGGTAAATATATGTTTGCCATAAATAATTGCTTCATCATTTTGCCAAGCAATTTCATCTAATAGTAAACTTAAATAATGATCAGATATTTCACCGTTAAAAATGTCTGAACGATAAAAAACTTCTCCATCAAAGGGCAGTAAATTTTGTTTCATAGTTTCTGAATTTTAATCATTCCTAAACAAGCACACATGCATTCTTTTATTTTAATCCAGTGCCTCATTATTGCAATAGGGGTTTTCGATTTCTCCATCATTCACAATTGAACTGAGAACCAATTTTAGGATTTTCACAAAGCAAAAATAATTGTATAATTTTATAAAAAACCGTTAAAAAAAAGCCCCGACAAATTGTCGGGGCCAACCTAATGATGAAAACATTATAAATCTGACAAAAACCACTTGTCTCGTATTTTTTGAAATGCCACTACAGCACCTATTCCCAGTATAAGCAATATTGGCAACATCCAACCGGGTGGGCGGTGTCCCCCAGAAATCCATAGCGGAATCCAGTTGCGTTGTTGCTCTTGTTCTTGCTCATTTGATGGTATTTTATCACCTTTCCCCAATTCAGTATACAAGGGATAATCACTTGCTTTCCAACCCGCCAAGGCCTGCATTTCTTCCAATTCCAGGCGCCTTCTGGTGCGCAAATCGCTTAAATATTGCACACCTTCTTTGCATTCAAAATTGCCGGTTGCAGGGTGTGTGAGAATTTGCCTAACTTGATATGTATTTGTATTGGGTGTTTCAATAAATGTCAAATCTTCAGGAAATTGTGATCGGTTGTAACGCACATGCAATCGGGTAAAAAATACATTGCCCGTGTAATTCTGCTGGTCAATCCAAGAGACTCCGGCATTGATTAAATCCTGCACTATTGGCGGATTGCCCACACATGGATCGCATTTAACACCCCAGTTTGGCGACACATTCCAAGCATATTCTACAAATACAGCATTCTTGCCCTGATGTGCATATTCAACCGAAAACATATCTTTATAAAAATTGGCATATTCACCCCTTAAAAAAGTGGGAATTCTCTTTGCAGTTGGCATCTCTACTGTGCGGTAATTGGCCGCTTCTACCCTGCCTGTTTTGGTAAATGCATATATCACCAAATCCTGGTCCCCAGTGCTGTTGGCCATACCCAATCGTATAGGCAACATAAACTTGGGGGTATTAAATGCAATTTGTATGGGCCTTAAAAATTCACGGTTTAATTTTTTGGCCTTTTCCAAATTCACTTTTACCGCAAAAAACTTCATTTTATCCTTAATGTAAGGCTCCAAAACTTCTTTGGCATTTTCAGGCACAGAGTACCCATTTGCTTTTAACCAGGCTTCCAATCCACCACTTTCTTTTGCAGAAAGAATCGTAATTTCATATTCTTCAATAGAATATTGCGCTTCAATATTTACTTTGTCTCTATTTCCACGGACTGAAATGCCCCCAGCTTTCTGCACTATTGCCACATTGGTTCTTACTAGGGAAGCATCTTCTCTGGCTTCATAATCATAACATGGATTTTCGTCAAAATATTCCACCAAACGCGGGGCAGAATACTGATCAAAACTGCCAAATAAACTTTGCTCCATCACCCGAATATCGCTGCGCTTTAAAACCACAGGCACAGGAATTACCATGGCAAATTGTTTTAATTCTCCCTTAAAATCATTGAGCATGGTAACGGTTTGCCGTTCACCATCTCTTACAATAATTACTTCACTTTTGTTGTTAAAAATCTGAGCCCCTGCTTGGGCTACATAAAATCCGCAAAAGGCCACCAGCTTTGGTGTTTGCAAGAACAAAACGGATAATGCCAAGATTACAATGTACTTTTTCATATTGCTTTTGTGTGAGTTGTTGAATATTGAAACCAATTGAATTTTTCTGCTTTGAAAAATGCATCAAATAATGGGGTAAACGGGGTAATGAGCAGCAGTGCCCAAATTGGGGCTTCGTAAATTTGAAAACGCCATGATAAAATGAAGGTGGTAATGGCCAATACTGCTGCCCAAATTGCCCTAGCACCGCGGTGGTTTGGCGTGGTCATGGGATCGGTAATCATAAACAAGGCGTATACCAACAAGGAGCCACTGCTTAAACGGTGAATGACCAAATCAAATGGCCAACCTAAAAACACATAGCGCCTGCCAAATTCAAGTAAAAACAAAGTCGCCAAAAACACCAATCCTGTTTCGGTGCGTTGTACTTTATACAGCACTATAATACCTGCAATTAAAATACTTATGGGATAATATACATCGCTGCCCCATTGGCCCGGCGATATCCAAGCTTTTCCTGTGATAAGCACTACAGCTGCAATTCCAAAATTGGCTGGATTAAATATGTGTTTTCCATTGTATCGAATTATAAATTTGGATCCAATGGCCAAAACGGCGGCTAGCACCAAAACCCAAATATGGGTAGATCTGAGCAAAAGACTTAAACCCAAACCTGTAATAAAGGCGCTGCGCAAACTGTGCCATTGCTGTTTGCCCATAAACACAAAAACCGCTTGTGTTGCAAGACAGGCGGTTAAAACTACTGCAATTCTTAATATTTCTGTTTGCCAGCCCAGCACCCAAGTACCAAAGACCAAAAATGCCGATTGAAATGCAATTTGGTAGAAGCGCGCATCTGTTTGAATATGTTTTTCTGCCGGCATGGTACAGGTAAATACCCGTCCATTTCAAAAGGTAAATGGTTTTTTAAAAAAAAATATTTAGGCCGCTTCCAAACTGCGGTTTTTCACCATAGAGGCTAGAAACAATCCCAAAAATGTTATGGCCCCATTGATGATGAGCAACTCAAATCCAAAGCGGTATCCGCCTATGCTTTCTTTGGGAATTTGACTGATGAAATAAGTAAGGACTGGAGATGCCAAGCAAACCAATACAGAAAGCACAGGCAAAGGTTTTAATTTGGTGAGAATGCCAAATGCAAACAAACCCAACAGCGGACCGTAAGTATACCCAGCGATCATCAGCACTGTTTTTATTAAGCTACTTTGGTTGATTTCCTTAATCACCAAAATCACCAACAGCAGCAGCACTGCAAATGTGATGTGCAGCAAATCCCTGAACTGTTTTTTTCTTTTCTCTGTATATTTTCCCGAAGATTCTAAGTGTAAAAAATCAATATAGGTGCTGGTTGTAAGCGTGGTAAGTACAGAGTCGGCACTGCTAAAGGTTGCAGCTGCCAAGCCCAATAAAAATGCAATTCCAGCAGCCAAACCCAAATGGTTACCAAGCACCAGCATGGGAAATAAACCATCGGTATAGGGAGATCCATCTGCTTTTGTGGGCATTTCTAAATGGTGCACTGCCAAATATTGAATCATTAATGCGCCCAATGAAAGGAAAACAATATTCACAAGAAATACCACAGAACCATAGGATAGAATATTCTTTTGGGCATCACGCAAACTGCGGCATGATAGGTTTTTCTGCATCATATTTTGGTCCATACCCGTCATTGTAATGCAGATAAAAGCGCCACCCAAAAAGTGTTTCCAGAAATATGTTTCCATGGTCCAGTCCCAATTAAACCAGTCTGAATGACCCGATTCTAAAACCCAAGTATAGGCGCTTTTTCCAGGCAATCCTTTGAGCAATGCAAAAACACAAAGCAACAAACCGCCAACCAAAAATGCCGACTGTATAGCGTCGGTAAAAACCAGGGTTCGAATCCCCCCTTTAATGGTATATGCCAAAATAAGGATAATAATTATAGATACCGTTGCCCAAAATGGAAATCCCAAATGGTTGAATAAAAATGTTTGCAAAATCATGGCCGTTAAAAACAGCCTGGCTGCAGAACCTACCAACCTTGAAAGTACAAAATATCCAGCACCTGTGCGCTGCTGTGCTTTGCCAAATCTCAATCCCAAATAACTGTAAATACTGGTTAAATTTAATCTATAATACAGGGGCAATAAAACAAATGCAATTACAAAATACCCAGCCACATAACCCATTACAGTTTGCATGTAAAAAAAATTGGTTTTGTGTACATCTCCAGGCACAGATATAAATGTGACACCACTCATACTGTCACTCAGCATACCAAAAGCCACCAGCCACCAAATTGACTGTTTATTGCCTAAAAAATACGAGTCTTTATTTGCATTTCTTCCTGTAATGTAACCTACAAAAAGCAACATTAAAAAATACAATAGAAACACCCCTACAATGATTCCTGGAGACATGTGCGCAAGATAATTGTAGAATTGTAAATTAAAACAATTCGGTTATCCACCATTATTTGGAAATACCCAGTATTTTCTCCAGCTCTTTTAAGTTTTTTACATTGCGTGGAAATTCACCCATAGCCAAATACACCAAACTGTTATTCGACACCTGACGCAATCTAAAATCTGCACCACTAATTACATACAATTGGTCTTTAAAATCTACACAAGCGATATAAGACAATTTTTGTGGATCAATAACAATATTGTAATTCTCAATATTTGCAAAACTGCGGTAGCCGAATGGTGAATTATGAGCCACCCATGCGCGTTTTACATCCAATGGTATTCCACCTGCATCGGTAAATTTTACTACTACTTGAAAAGTATCGGGCAATAATTTGGGACTGGCCCAAGCATAAGTTCCCATGCTTCTAATCTTAAATTCTTGTGCTGCAATATTTTTACCGTTTGCAGCTTTAAAAAACAATGCATTTCTTGCGGCCACAGCATTGTTGGTATGCGTGGTACTTAAATATTGTTCAAAACTGCGTTCCCTTGCATTCCGAATACTGGTATATTTATTAAACCTACGCATAAATTCATTCATGGCAGTTTTTGCCTTGGCACTCCCCTTTTTAAACTTATCATTGGGTGTTTGAATGTTTAATCGCCAAATACCTGTTTCTGTGCGCAGGTCCATAACAAACGAAGTTCCAATTTGTAGAATTCTTATATCACAATACACCGCACCACGAATAAAAAATGCGGAAAAATCACGCGGATTCATGGCCGAAGAAACTTCAAAAATATAATTGTTAAATGCTTTCAATTCTGGAAATAAAGTCTCCGTTTTATCAAACACTTGAAATTTCACAATTCCTTGTTCCGTTTTTTTATCTACAAATTCTTTTTTAAGTCCTATTAAACTTTTCCCGCGTTTTAAAACATAAGCACCCACTTTCGGCGCCCTATCTGTAATTGGGGCCACCCAATATCCATTAAAATTCTCCAAGCTCACCCTTGCTTGTCCAGGTTCCAATAAATAAAAATACCCTTCCGATTCAAACCTCCATTCGGCATTGCTGCGGTCAATTCCAAAATATTCTTTTGCAGTTTTCTTTCCTCCATAAAAATTATAAAAATCTATGGGTACAATTTTGCTGTCGTCAAACTGATAATCGTAGTCATAAAAATTTTGCCATTTTCCTTCTTTTTTTCCCCAAGCATAAAATCTTTTAGCGGTATCGGCTGCACCAAGGAATACCACTTTTATAAAATAACCCTCTCTAAAATCCAGTATATCTTTTCCTGCAGTGGCAGCAATTTCGAGCACACCCGTTGGGGTTAAATCATATTTTAATTTAGAGCTATCAAAATTCAAATTCGCGCCACTTTCAAACAATTTTCCAGGTGTATTTAACCAATGGCATTTTAAACTGTAATAGCCGTGGTAAAGTGTATCTTTTGCAGTGCGCAAACAATTTTTTGGCACCAATATAGCAGCATCTTTGCCCAAATAATAAACTGCATCTTCTTCACTATTTGCATTAAAAACAAACTCCCCATCATGCAAATTGGGAACTGGAGAAACCCTGTTTTGTGGATTTACATAGCGTGTAGCGGCGGGCTTTCTAAGTGCCATAAAATCTGCAAAACTGGCTATTTGGGTAGTATCTCCTGAATGGTTGGCCAATGGGGCAAACCTGCCCATTGGAAAAACCCTTTGCAAATGGTGAATGTCCCAAGGAAACAATTCCGTTTCAGCTGCCAAATATTCGAAACCAATTGTTTTTTGAGTATTTGAATATTGGTATTCTATATTTTTTCGAAGCACCGATAAATTTTCAAGGTATTTTTCGGTAATAAAACTCAAGTTATCAATTACAGTAATGGATTCTAATTTCGGAAAATCACGCACGGATTCTGATAAATCTGCAATTTTATCTAGGCTGATTCCAAAATGTTTTAATTGGGTTAACTGTCGGGCTTTTGCAATCGCGGTGGCCGCTTCTTTGGTTACAAAAGGAGCAATTAAGGTGAGTGATTTTATTTTTTTTAAGGTTTCAATAAAATAATAATCCTCTGGAACCACTTCAAAAATGAGTGTCAAACCATTCAAACTACCCAAGTTGTCGTTCATTAAAATCTGGTCTTCTTTGCCATTTCGCAAATACAAGGTTACATTTTCTACCCATTCCAATTTTAACAGATCATTCTCTGTTAACTCACCCGAAAATTTAAGCAACTGTACATCTTGTAAATCATCCAACAATTCCAGCACGGCAGCAACCTGCGAAATATTGACATCACCATTTACACGCACCCTTTGCACCCCATAAAAGCGGTTGATGTTGTTTTTAACATACAATAAATCTTTGGCTGATTTAATTTCTACAGCAACAGTAATACCGGTGCTCACATTGCCTGGCGAAACAAATTGTTGCGCTTTTAAAACAGGCAAATAAAACAAGCCTATCCACAGAATAATGGACCTAAACCACATGGAATTGAATAAATGCAAAAACTTTACCACTATTGGCAAAGTAACTTATTGCTTAGCAAGTTGGATTGACAAAATTTTGCAGTGTAGCCGATAATGGTCAACTGCATGTAGAACGCCCTGAAACCAGGCAAGAGTGCAGCTGGGCAGAGGGCAAAAAAAAACCAACCTGAGACATCAGATTGGTTTTAGTGCCTGGGACGGGAATCGAACCCGTACTCCCGCAAAGGGAACAGGATTTTAAGTCCTGCGCGTCTACCTATTCCGCCACCCGGGCATGTTTAAAGAACATTTGAAAATAGAAAACCAAAGGATTTTTCTTTTTTCGGTGCCGCAAAAATACAAAAATTGCGGGGATTTTTTAGCTAAGTGCTTTTATTGTGTTTTCTATAATGTCGCAAGCGGCATGTACTTCATCCTCTGTAATGGTTAGAGGAGGTGCAAACCTGATGATATCGCCATGGGTTTGTTTGGCCAAAAGTCCGTTCTCCATAAACTTTAAGCACACATCCAATGCTGTTTTATTCCCATCGAATGGTTGAATAACAATGGCGTTTAACAAGCCCTTGCCCCTCACTGCGGTAATTAATGGCGATTGAATGGCACGCATTCTTTCTCTAAATACCTCGCCCATATGGTTTGCGTTTTCCGCAAGGTTTTCATCTTTAACCACTTGTAGAGCTGCAATAGCCACTGCACAAGCAAGGGGATTTCCGCCAAATGTGCTGCCATGTTCACCCGGTTTTAGGGTAAGCATCACTTCATCGGAGGCAAGCACAGCACTTACAGGAAATACGCCCCCACCAAGTGCTTTGCCCAAAACCAATACATCGGGTTTCACATTCTCGTGGTCGCAAGCCAGCAATTTACCCGTGCGAGCAATTCCAGTTTGCACTTCATCGGCGATAAACAATACCCTGTGTTTGCTGCACAATTCTTTCACTTTGGTAAGGTATCCTTCATCAGGAATAACTACACCTGCTTCACCCTGAATGGGTTCAACCATAAAAGCGGCTACATTGGGGTCTTGCAATTCCGCTTCAAGCGCAGCGATATTGTTGTAGGGTATTTTTACAAATCCGGGTACATAAGGACCAAAATGGTTAAAACTACTAGGGTCGGTACTTGCCGAAACAGCAGCTATACTTCTACCCCAAAAATTGCCCTCAGCAAAAATTACTTTTGCAGCCCCATCAGGCACGCCTTTCACCTCATAGGCCCATTTACGGGCCAGTTTTACTGCCGACTCACAGGCTTCTACGCCTGTATTCATTGGCAAAACCCTATCATATCCAAACATTTGGGTAACATATTCTTCGAATAAACCCAATTTGTTGTGGTAAAATGCCCTGCTGGTAAGAGTAAGCAACTGGGCTTGAGAAGTTAAGGCTTCAGTTATGGCAGGATGGCAATGGCCTTGATTTACAGCGGAATAAGCAGATAAAAAATCGTAGTATTTTTTACCTTGGGTATCATAAACATAAATTCCTTGTCCATGCTCCAACACAACCGGTAATGGCTTATAATTAAACGCACCGTATTTATACTCCAACCCAATATAATTTTCCATTTCTGAAAATTCTGTAAGAATTGCCATTTGTTTGCAAAATTAAGCCAATTCAATTATTCCTGATTGAAAATACCTGCCTTTTTAGTAAATTTGAAAAAGAATGTTCCGGAGGCTTCTATTTGTAATACTTTTAACCACCTCAATAGTAAAGGTGGGCTATTCCCAAGGCATTTATGCCGAATTTGGCCAAAACCGGGTTCAGTACCGCCAATTTGAATGGAAAAAACTGAGTTATGAAAATATAGACATTGACTATTATGATGATGAAGAACTCTTGGCAAAAAATGCATTAGAAACTGCTTTAGAAGAGTTGAACCGCATTGAAAATTTTCTGAGTTATAAATACGGCGGTGCCATGCAAATTTTGGTATTTCAAAACCTAAGTGATTACCGCCAAAGCAATATTGGTTATGAAAATCCACAACACAGCGCTGGTGGCTTTTTAACCGTGCCAAAAGATGTAAGTACGGTATATTTTAATGGAGATTACAACGACTTGCAAAAGCAACTGAGAAAAGCCATTTGCGATATAATTCTACGCGAAATGATATTTGGTGGTACCTTACAAGACCGCTTCTCCAGTGTGCGTTCGCAACAATTGCCCATTTGGTTTACAGAAGGGCTAAGTGCTTTCTTGGCCGAAAGCTGGAATGCTGAAAATGAAAATGATTTGATGGATGCATTTACCACCCATGGTTTTTCCAATTTCAACAACCTGAGCAGGGAAGAAATGGCATTGGCAGGCAAAAGTATTTGGCGGTATTTGGTAGAAGAATATGGCTCAGAATCTTTGGCCACAGTGGTTTTTATTAGCAGATACACACACAGTGCTGAGGCCGCAATTTATTTTCATACCCAAAAAAATATTGGTGAATTTTTAAGGGATTGGAGAAAATTTTACAAGGATTGCTTGTTTGAAAATATTTCAGAAACCTTGCCACGTGGCACTGCAAATGTACCCAAAGCCATTGCAAAAAACATTCATACAGACTTGGCCATAAGCCCCGATGGACAAACCATAGCCATAGTAACCAACGACCGTGGACGGTTTGATATCTGGAAATTTTTCCTGCCCACAGGAAATGTAAAACATGTGTATGGTGGCGGGCAAAGAGTACTTAACCAAGTTGCCGATTTTGGTTTTCCAAAAATCAAATGGAACCCGGTAACCAAGAACTTAAATTTTATTACATACGAAAAGGGCATTTACCACCTTAAAGAAAGTAAAGACGGTAAAATTGAAAATAAAATTACCTTTAAAAATTTTACAGGAATTAATGAATTTGACTTCAGCGCAGATGCACAAAAAATAGTATTTAGTGCCGTATCTAAAGGTTTGGCAGACATCTACACCATGAATGCAGATGGCAGCAATATTCAGCAAATAACCAATGATGCTTATTATGATCATGGTGCCATTTTTAGAGAGGATGGAAGTATTTTATTTATTAGCAATAGAAGCCATCCAGGTGACAGCATGGTCGCTATAATTGGCCCTGTAAGCAATTTGTTTTTATTTAAAAACGGCGGCATTACGGCACTTACACAATACACAAACACTGTAGATTTGGGCTCGGTAATTAGTTACAACAATGCCATTGCAGGTTTTATTGCAGATTTATCGGGAATTAACAATGCATATGTGTTGAATACAGACACCGCGGCACAGGTTTACGGCCAAACCAATTACAAACTTGGGGTGCTTGCACAAAGCATTTCTGCCGATAAGAAAACCCTTGCTGAATTACTATTAATTCAAGGCAAATACCACATTTTTACCAGTTCCGTTCCAGAGAATCCAATGAGTGAAACGGTGGTAATTAAATACCGAAATTGGAAAAATACCATAGGCAATTTGGATTCACTATTTGGTGAACGCAATGTGCGCCAATCCGACAAATTATTAGAAGGGCAAGATAGCGTGCAATATGCCATTTTTGACAGTACTGGTGGACAATACCAATACCAAACCGGGTATCCGCATATCGATTATCAAAACCCAACAATTTCAGACAGCAGCATTTCATTTAGCAGTTTTAAACGAAGCCATTTTTTCAACAGCTTACAGCCCGATTATTTGCTGTCACAATCAGAAAATAGGTTGCTGGGCAGCTACTTGCAAAGCAACAATATCAAAAGGGAAGCCATTCGCAATCCCTTAATTATGCCTTATCTAAAAATTTCACTGAGTGATATTTTAAAAAACTACATCGTGGAGGCTGGCTTTAGGAGCAGTTTGGACTTACTAATAACCGACTACACAGCCCGATTTGGATTGCTCAAATACCGCACCGACCATGATTTTAGTATCAGCAGGCACATGCGCAAATATGATGAAGGCGATAATGTGCTAAAACAACACCTGAGCACACAAGGAAATTATACGGCCTCATACCCTATTGATGAAAAGAATAGGATTTCTGTGGGTCTAGGCGGCAGGTACGAGATCAATAGCATTAAAGGTTCAGAAAACAACAACTTAAGCATACCCGATATTCAAAAGTATTTTGTAACAAGCAAGTTGGATTACACCTATGACAACACACGTTCTTTGGGATTGAATATGTTGTCGGGGCTTAGGGGCAATATTGGGATGGAATACTTAAAGAACCCTGGAGGTATGGCCGCAATTGCCAATTTACATGCCGATGTGCGGATGTACATTACGGTATGGCGCAAGGTAATTTGGGCCAACCGCTTTTCAGGGGTTTATAGTTTGGGCAATGGCAAAGTAGCGTATTATTTGGGTGCTGTAGAAAACTGGACCACCAAAACCCAATATGCACCTTTAACACCCATTTTAAATGGGGAGGCATACCAGTTTCAAATGCAAGTTTCTAACCTGCGTGGTTTTTACCGTGGGATAAGAATGGGCAGCAGTTTTATGCTGATAAACAGCGAATTGAGGGTGCCATTGATTCAAACTTTTGTGGGTAAACCTGTGGAATCTGAGTTTTTTAAAAATTTCACTGCCACTTGTTTTGCGGATTATGGTACTGCTTTTATAGGCAAATCACCCGCCGACCCCAACAACCCATTCAATACCATTTATCAAAATACGCCCAATTACGACCTCAGCATCACCTCACAGAGAAACCCATACGCACTGGGCGTTGGCTTTGGTTTGCGCACCCGCTTTTTGGGGTATTTTATAAAGTACGACCACGCTTGGGGATATTTAGAAAGACAATGGTTAACCCCCATAAATTACTTCTCCTTGGGCTTCGATTTTTAGCTTGTCCTGAAAAAAGAACAAAGCAAATTTTATTCACCATTATTTTACACTTATTTTGCGCAAAGATTCTTCATGGGCATATTTAGTTTTCTGACACAAGAACTTGCAATAGATTTGGGTACGGCCAACACCCTTATTATATTCAAAGACAAGGTGGTGGTTGATGAACCATCGATAATCGCCTTGGAAAAAAGTACTGGCAATGTTATCGCAATCGGGAAAGAGGCCATGCAGATGTTTGGCAAGGAAAACGAGGGCATTAAAACCATTCGTCCTCTAAAAGATGGGGTAATAGCAGATTTTCAAGCTGCTGAGCACATGATCCGTGGAATGATAAAAATGATGAACCAAAAGCAAAAGTGGATTAGCCCACAATTGAAAATGGTGATTTGCATTCCATCTGGAATTACAGAAGTTGAAAAACGCGCAGTAAAAGACAGTGCCGAAAGAAGCGGCGCTAAAGAGGTGTATCTCATTCATGAGCCTATGGCCGCCGCTGTGGGTATAGGCATAGATGTTACCCAGCCATCGGGCAATATGATTATTGATATTGGAGGTGGTACTACTGAGATTGCCATTATTGCTCTTGGTGGTATTGTTTGTGATGAAAGTATTAGGGTGGCCGGTGATGAATTCAACTTGGATATTGTGGAATACATGCGCCGCGAACACAACCTTTTGATTGGTGAACGCACTGCAGAAAAAATCAAAATCAATATTGGTAGCGCTTTGCAAGAATTGGATACCCCTCCTGATGATTATGCGGTTTTTGGCCGTGACCTAATGACGGGTATTCCAAAACAGATTATGGTGAGCTACAGCGAAATCGCTAGATCTCTTGATAAAAGCATTATGAAAATTGAAGAAGCCATTTTGCGTGCCTTAGAACAATCTCCACCCGAATTGAGTGCCGATATTTTAAGCAATGGTATTTGGCTTACGGGTGGTGGTGCTTTGTTGCGCGGATTGGACAAGAGAATTTCTGCCAAAACCAAACTAAAAGTGCAAATTGCTGAAGACCCATTGAGAGCTGTGGTTCGCGGTACCGGTATCGCACTCAAAAATATTGGTAAGTTCAAATTTTTAATGACCGCCTAATCCATAAATCATGCAGTTCCTGTTCCGTTTATTGCGGAATAACCTATTCCCGGTTACATTTATTCTTCTTTTGGGAATTTCGTTAGCCCAGGTTCTGAGGTTTAATCTATATCAAGAGAGTTTCTATTTTAATTCCAGCAAGAACATACTCAATACCACCGCCAGGTTGCAAAATTCAGTTGGTGCTTATTTTAAACTCAGCGATGAGAACAAAGCATTGGTGGCTCAAAACCAACAACTGTTAAATTCCGGTTTTCAAAATGTAATGCCCACAGATACCAATATTTTTGTGGTGAAAGACAGCAACGGGGCCAAAAGATATGAATACCAAGTGGCACATGTGATTAAAAGCAACACCCGTTTAAGGAACAATTTTATTACTATAGACAAAGGAAGCAATAATGGCATCAAAAAAGGCATGGCAGTAATATCGCCCGTGGGTATTGTAGGCTTGGTGTTTGATGTTACTGAAAATTTCTCTTTGGTACTGCCGGTGCTCAACAGCAAGTTTGTAACCACACCTATGATTCCTGAAATAGGATTTAGAGAGGGATCGGTTACGTGGAATGGTTTGGACCCAGATTTGGCCCAATTAAATTATGTAAATAAATTTGAGAACCTAAAGCCGGGAATGAAAATCCTTACAAGCAATTATTCCATTAAATTTCCTCCTGGCGTGCCTATTGGTACTATCAAAACTGTAAAAAAGAAAGCCACCAGCAGCTTTTATGAGATCAATATAAAACTGGCGGTAGATTTTAAGAAAATAGGTTATGTATTTGTAGTAAAAGACAATTTTAGGGCGCAACTAGATACATTGCAGGTTCAGGAGGATCAGCTAAATGTTCCTTGATATACTCAGGTATATTTTCATTGGTCTATTGCTGGTGTTGCTCCAATTCTATTTGGTGCAAGAAGTAAACTTTGGCACCTGGATAAAACCCCTGCCCTATATTTATTTGCTGTTTATTCTTCCTTTTCAATCCAATAAATTTTTATCACTATTTATTGGTTTTGCATTGGGTTTCTTTTTGGATGCGATAAGCGATACTTATGGAATGCATGCAGCAGCTGGGGTCTCTCTTGCATTTATTAAACACTATGTAGATAAAGGCCTCATTGATATCGATGCCATTCAACTGCAGGGATATTCATATTTAACCCCCGGCTGGAAAGGTTTTAGGTTCTATGCCGTGTATACCCTATTGCTCATTTTTATTCACCATTTTATATTTTTTAGTCTCGACTATTTTAAACTTTCTTCCTTCTTTTTGATAATGGCGGTAAGTATTTTTAGCACCATCGTTAGTTTTCTGTTTATTTTGTTGTTCCTTTCAGTTTCAGGACGGCGTTAAAGCTTTAAAATGGACAACAGCAATTCCAACCGCAGGTTTGTATACATCGTGGTTTTTTCCTTGATAGCAGTTGTCTATTTGGGCAAAATCCTTTCATTACAGTTAAACGATAAATGGGAGCAAAAAGCGGTAAACAATGCACTGAATAAAAT
>JADYZD010000007.1 GCA_020853295.1 Bacteroidia bacterium
AACTGTTTCTGGTTGAGGTATGACAGGAATAACCGGTTTTCCAGAAGCATTTTTGCTACCCGATACACCAGGCCTTGGGTTGCTTGCTATAACAGGATTCTGCGCTGCCTTACCCCATTTATGCCCTGCAGGGGTATTGGATTTTGTCGATTTATCATTTACCAAAGGAGTTGGCCCATTGGATGGTTCATTTACTGTTGCGCTGTGATTGCTCAATTCACTGGCCTCAGGAGTAAGCTGTGTTTGGGTATTGTCTTCACCCAAGCGACTGTTATTCAATGCTTGAATTTCGCTTTTGGTAAAGGCAGAATCTCTGCTGCTTTTACTTGGGCAAAAACCCATGTAGCCTATAAACAGGCTAAGTATATACACGGCAATTACCGAGTTTAACAACAACAACTTGCGCCGCTGTTGCTTTTGTTTTTCTGCCACAATGCGGTTGAGCAACGCATCGGGCATACGACTCGGGGCATCACTTAAGGTGCGCCTGAGCAGTTCGTCTATTGTATTTTTATTATCTGGCGACATGGCCTTTTTCCTCCATTATTTTTTTGAGCATCCGCCTTGCTTTAAAAAGCTGCGTGCGGCTGCTGACTTCCGATATTCCCAAAGTCTCAGCTATTTCTGAATGACTTTTACTTTCCATTGCGTACATATTCAAAACCAAGCGATAACCGGTAGGCAACTTCTGTATCATTTCTACCAAACTGTCTACAGAAATCCTATCATCATCCACTTCTACCTCTTCCACAAAATGGTCAAGTTCTTCAACATCTGCCCATTTCACTTTGTTTAACGGCCGCCTAAGTTCATTGATGCAGTAGTTCGACATTACCCGATACATCCAGGTTTTAATTCCAGAATCACCGCGAAATGAGCCAAGTTTATCCAGAATTTTCAAAAACCCTTCTTGAAACAAATCTTCAGCACTCTCCAAACTATCGGAATACCGCTTACAAACCGTTAAAAGCACAGGTCCGTATTCCCGGTAAAGCCAAGCAATAGCATCAGCATCGCCAGTGGTGGCTGCCTTGAGTATATCGGTTTCTGAAACTGACTTGCTCTGCAATGCGATTGTTTTTACTCTGGAAAAGTACATCCTTTTTTGAACCGTTCACAGTTTTGACAGCAGAAATATGATTTTGTTGCCTGAAAATTGGCAATTTTTTTAAAAAATCACATTAAAGTGTCTTTAACAAGGAGGCAATGGATGTTTCTGCGTTCAAAATATCCCGTAAATCTTTGATTTTTACGCGTTTTTGCTCCATACTGTCGCGGTACCTTAAAGTTACATCTTCTTGGGTTAATGAATCGTAATCTACCGTAATGCAAAAAGGAGTGCCAATGGCATCCATGCGGCGGTAGCGTTTTCCTATGGTATCTTTATCTTCGATATACAGGTTCATATCGAACTTCAATTCATCGTATATCTTTTGTGCCATTTCAGGAAGCCCATCTTTTTTAACCAAAGGCAGAATAGCCGCCTTTACAGGTGCCAATGCCGGTGGAAACCTGAGTACCACCCTGGTTTCATTTTCCAACTGCTCTTCTGCATAGCAGGCACTGAGCAACACCAAAAACAAGCGATCTAAGCCCACAGAAGTTTCTACAACATAAGGAATGTAATTTTCATTCGCCTCGGCATCAAAATACCGCAATTTTTTACCACTAAACTCTTCGTGTTTGCCAAGGTCAAAATCGGTTCTGCTGTGTATGCCTTCTACCTCTTTAAAGCCAAATGGAAAGTCGAATTCAATATCCACTGCGGCATTGGCATAATGAGCCAATTTTACATGGTCGTGAAAACGATAAGAATCTTTAGAAATACCCAAAGAAAGGTGCCATTTCATGCGCATCTCTTTCCAGTATGCATACCAATCCAATTCAGTGCCCGGTTTGCAAAAAAACTGCATTTCCATTTGCTCAAATTCTTTCATGCGCATAATGAATTGGCGGGCTACTATTTCATTTCTAAATGCTTTTCCGGTTTGGGCAATTCCAAATGGAATCTTCATTCTACCAGTTTTTTGAACATTTAAGAAATTCACAAAAATTCCTTGTGCGGTTTCTGGCCTTAAATACAAAGCTTCATCGGCCTCTGTTGCACTCATTTGTGTGCTGTACATGAGGTTGAATTGGCGCACATCGGTCCAGTTCTTGCTCCCACTAATTGGGCAAACAATTCCCAATTCCTCAATCAAATTCTTTATTATTTCCAAGTTCCCGGTTTCCAAACCTTCCTTCAAGGTAGTATCGATATGGGCGATGGATGCCATATATTCCGATACCCTAGGGTTGGTGCTGCGGTACATTTCTTCGTCAAACGTGTCACCAAAACGTGTTTTGGCTTTTTCTACTTCCTTATCTGCTTTTTGGCGCAGTTTTTCTTGATGATCCTCCAACAATACATCGGCCCTATAGCGTTTCTTGCTGTCTTTATTGTCAATCATGGGGTCGTTAAACCCGTCCACGTGTCCGCTGGCCTTCCAAATTTTGGGGTGCATAAAAATGGCCGAATCCAAACCCACAATATTGTTGTTCAATCGAGTCATGGATTGGTACCAATACGAACGGATGTTGTTCCTCAGCTCTACCCCATTTTGACCGTAATCGTATACTGCTGCTAAGCCGTCATAAATTTCACTACTTGGAAAAACAAAACCGTATTCTTTACAGTGAGAAATTATCTTTTTAAACAGTTCTTCGTTGCTCATTTACAGCTGCAAAGATACTGATTAGAGAATAGTGAAAGTAAATATCCCAACTCAAGGTTATTCAAGGAATTTTTATCGCCGCTGATTGCAATTAGGCATAATTTTTGATAATAAATGGTTGTGTATAAGCGCTGTTTTGCGATTCTGCTGTCTTTAATTATTCTGGCACAATCATCCCTATGTGCATTTACACCCAACATCTCTGTTCAGCCTCAACTAAAAAAAGAACAGGTAATAAGTATCCAATCGCCTTTATCCAACCTTCAAATTATTGATATTGAAGAAACGGAAATAGATGATTTATTGGACAATCTGGATCACCTTGTATATTTGGGTGGAAGCACATTCGATTGTTATTTCCACCAAAAATCTTTGGGCACCCTACCAAACAAGAAAGGTTTTACGGGAGTCAAAAATCCCAATGTCCTTTTTTGTGTCTTTTTAATTTAGCATTTCTTTTAACCAATATCAGCACTTATTAATAGGTGCTTTTAGGCTTGATTTTTTTAAAAAAACAGCCTGCTTCTTTGCTATTTATTCTATCGCCTATGCCAGGCATAACGGCTATTACATTTATTTATTATGAAAAAAGACACAAACCGTTTTAACGAACAGAAAACGCTGCTTGATTTAAAGCATTTCTTACCAACCCAGTCCCCACTGAAGGATTTTATCCATCACAATACTTTACATGCCTTACAAAACCTAGAATTTCACAGTGCTTTACACACAGGATCTGTGGTTTTTGGATATAAAACTTACTTGCCATTAGTGGAGTACCGAGCCCTATATCACCAAGGAAATATACATGGAAATGTACTCAGAAAAATTATTGTTGAAAAATTTGGACCCAACGGATTTGAGATTTGGGAAAACAAATTGATCCATGAAAACATTGATGAGTCTGTATCCTCTAGAATTGGGCAATTGCGAAGCCATTGGGCAAACAATTATCACCTTAATCTGGATAAAGCAGTGCATCCTATTTTGTTTCGGTATATCAGCAATTTTCTGGACCAAGGAATTGCTACCAAAACATTTCCAGTAATGCATAAAAGTTTTCTCAGCTCAATGAGAAGTCTTGAATTAAACAGCTTGGCCAGTATTTTTTCTACACCTCGGGCGAAACATTTACTCCTGCACACCCAATGCAAACTAAAACACTTGCTTGATATTGTTGTGGGCGACCCTGACTGTTTTGAAACTTACCTTTTTGACCAGCAATTTGCCCACCCCGGTTGGTCTGGAATGGTGGCTGTTCTCGAAGAAAATCCACATTCACTCCTCGATCAAAGAACAGTAAGTCTACATGATTTTATTGCATTTGAACTCCTTCTAGAAATTGATACACTCGACAGTCATTTTGGTGAAAATTGGAAACCTATTGCCCTTTCTTTAAATAAAAAACCTTTAAATTTATTTAGAAAAATTGAACACTCCGAGCTGTTCAACTTATATGCAATTTGGCAGGAAGCCTATGAGTGGACTTACTACAACAATGTGTTGGGCGCACTTCAAAATTCACCTGCTTCGCCAAGCATAAAAAAGGACATTGGTTTTGATGCGCTATTTTGTATAGATGACAGAGAATGTTCTTTCCGCAGGCATATAGAAGATGTAGCCCCAGATTGCAATACATTTGGCACCCCCGGTCACTTTGGAATTGACTGTTATTTTCAACCCGAACATGGCAAGTTTTATACAAAAATTTGTCCTGCACCTCTTTCTCCTAAACACATTATTAGAGAACTTCATTCTGGTAAAAAAACAGGCCCCGATACCCATTACTCAAACAAAAGCCATTCATTAATACTGGGATGGCTTATTTCACAAACAATTGGATTTTGGTCGGCATTTAAGTTGTTTCTAAATATTTTTAAACCTACAATCGGCCCTGCAACAACCTATTCTTTTAGGCATGTGCATAAAGAATCAATGCTCACCATTGAAAATAAAAATGAGCAGGTTTTTGGACTTCAAATAGGGTACAAAGTACATGAAATGGCAGATCGGGTTGAAAGTGTTTTAAAGAGTATAGGACTCACAAAACCGCTTAGCAGTATTGTTTATGTAATTGGGCACGGTGCAAGCAGCATTAACAACACCCATTATGCAGGCTATGATTGTGGAGCATGTTCTGGCCGTCCCGGTTCCGTCAATG
>JADYZD010000008.1 GCA_020853295.1 Bacteroidia bacterium
CAACTGCAGAAAAAAACGGAGGCAACATACTCCCTATGCCTGCTAATTTTATGCCAAAACCAAATTCCGCACCATGCTCTAAGCCAATTTTCACCTAAAGCCTTTGCAGTAAAGGCCTGCAAGCACCAGCATCTATTTCAAACAATCACAAGTAAAGGCGTTATTTTGCCTTAAAAGCCAAGATGCCCAAATCTCTGCTTATCATGTCATTTGAATTTCACAGTTAAATCTCAACTTCCGCAACACATATGGCTCCTGTATTCAAATTACAGTAAAAAATACCCACCCGATGCCCATCCAAATCAAACAATGTCTCCGGATAAATGAGGATATCACCTTGCTTGCCTATGGGCTTGCCAATATACACTCTAAATGCCCCACTGGGCTCAATCCGGCTTAGCACCACGTTGCAATTTTCTGCCCCATATTTGCCCTTTATCATATACATGCCCGGTTCTTTCTTATAGGTGAGCATGGCCATGGCATTTTCTTGTGCAATAAAAATTGGATATGGATTGGTATTGCAATAGTTGTTGAACAAATGTGTCCATAAAATGGCCGTGGAATCATAGCATACCGATACAATTTGGTCATTTTCCAATTCCCAATTTCTAATGGTGGCTGTCTTCAAATCAAATGTTGTGCTGTTGTATCCTAGCTTAGAATCAGCAGCACAAGGCACCCACTTTACATTTCTTTTGCCTTTTATAACAGGACATGTAAGTGACGAAAATTGCTGCACAATTTGTTGGTTGGTATTGCCCAAATAAGCACCCTGAACAATGCCACTTCTTACATCTTTATTGCGGTATAAACCCAATAATTCAATTCTATTTTTGACCCAATAAGCCTCTTCGTGCAATTTGATATCGGAGGTATTTGGCATTGCAGGTGGCTTCAATTTTTGTAAAGAATCGTTGTTATAATTGTAAATATAAAAATACCGTTCATTAAAATAAGAATTGGTATAAGCAGGATGAATTTTTGAATATACCTTGTAGTCTGCAAATGCATAAGTATTGGATCCCACCTTGGCCAATACCTCAAAATCAGGGAAATATTTAAAAGTATCAGTACCTGATTTTTCATTGGTAAATTCTTCGAAATAATCGGCTCTCCATAAGCCATTAATAAGCAATCTGGTCCAATTTAAACGCTTCCGTTTTTCATAACTAAAAATACTTCCTTTGAGCAGCAATGAATCATTGGTTAAATGAAATTCATCAATATTGAGTAAAGCAGAATCCATGGTTTCGCCAGTAATTACGACTGTTATTTTTCTGGTGTTTTTTTGATACAAAACAACATCAAAATGGGGATCATTAGGGCCGTACAAACTGTGGTTAAACTTAAATAAAACACAATTTGGGGCATTGGCTATTGCATACATTTGGGTGTTTTGCAAATCTGGAAAAGCAATGGAATGAACTGAATAATGCCGAATACTGGATTTTTGAGCTTGAACATTTACCATTAAAAAAACACAAAAAACACCCATCAATACCCGTTTCATTAAAGGCGAATTTATAACCAAATTCGGATATTTCTATTCGCAATTGAAGAACAGAATTGTTTAAATTTGCCCAATGACTTCGCGCAGGGGGTTTATAAAACAGGCAGGAATTGTAGGCGGTATGTTCCTTTTAAATCCTGAATTTGCATTTTCATCAAACTCCGAGAATGACCAAATTGCTGTAGTGCACACCCATGGCCTGTTCTACCACCTAGGCGAAAAAGACTTACAACACGAATTTGTAAAATACCAAACCTTAATAGATGAAATTTTTGCGGAGCATAAATATGTGATTTTACTCAACAGCGGCAACATGTTTCAAAACATGCCAAATTTTAACCTTTTTGCTGGCGTGCCTGAAATCAATTGGATGAATAAAGCAAACTTCCATGCCACATCTTTGGGTCATGCTGATTTTGGGAACGGTGTTGAGAAATTGGCAGAAGTAATAAAACACGCCAATTTTCCCATCATTAATTGCAACTATTGTTTTAAAGGTACAGCGCTTGAAGGCAAAATTTTACCTTATACCACCATAAAAATTGCTGGTAAAAAAATAGGAATTACAGGAGTGGGTCAAGCACTTCACTATAGTTTACCCTCCAAACTTTATCAAGGAATTACATTTAACCATCCTTTAACCCAATTGCAGACAGCGGTGCAGCATTTAAAGCATACAGAAAATTGCGACAAGGTAATTGTGCTTAGCCAATTGAACCATTTCGTTCATCAGGACTGCATCAATGATAGCGAACTTGCCAATAAAACCTCAGGAATAGACCTTATTCTGGGTATAAATGGCTCCGATTCTTCTAATACCACTGCATTTCCCAATCACAAATTGGCTGAAATGGAGTCTATAAGCTCCACCGGATTTGCGGTACAAAAAATACTGCTTTAGATTTAAAATGGACATATCGTCTCTAAAGTTGTAGATTTCACCGAAATTTGCAGCTTTGGAAGAAGAAATATTACAAGACGAGTCCTCATTATTTGAGCATTACCATTTTACTGCCGACCCCGGACAGGAATTGATGCGTTTGGACAAATGGTTGATGCACAAAATCGCCAATGCCAGTCGCACCAAGGTACAAGCAGCTATTGAAGTGGGCTTTGTGCTTGTAAATACCAAAGCTGTAAAAAGCAATTACCGCATTAAACCGCATGATGATGTGCGGATTATGTTGCCAGAAGTGCCCCGCGACACTGAGGTCTATCCAGAAAATATTCCGCTGAACATCATTTATGAGGATTCAGATTTGCTTATCGTAAACAAACCACCAGGCATGGTGGTGCACCCAGGTTATAACAATTATACAGGAACTCTGGTAAATGCATTGGTATACCACTTTAAAAACTTGCCAACCCGAGATGAATACCACAGACCTGGCTTGGTGCATAGGATTGACAAAGACACCAGTGGACTTTTGGTCATTGCTAAGACAGAAAAAGCACTTACACATTTGGCAAAACAGTTTTACGACCATAGCATTCACCGCAGGTATTTTGCACTGGTTTGGGGCGAACTCGCAAACCGAGAAGGTACAATAACCGGATATTTGAACCGCGATCCTGCAGACAGAAGGCGTTCAAAAAATTACACCGATCCCGAATTTGGGAAAATAGCCATTACCCATTACAAGGTTCTTGAAGAATTTTATTTTTCCTCACTTATAGAATGCAGGCTAGAAACAGGACGCACCCATCAAATACGCGCACACATGTCGTCTATCGGGCACCCCATTTTTAGCGACGAAATGTATGGAGGTAAAGAAATAAAAAAAGGCTCGGCATTGACAAAATTCAAGTCATTTATTGCCAACGCATTTGAAAGCATGCCCCGTCAAGCCTTGCATGCAGGCGAATTGGGATTTATACACCCCACCACGGGTAAAGACATGTTTTTTGAAGCACCACTCCCCGATGATTTCAATAACCTACTCGAAAAAATACGCAAATATGTAAAATCCGGCGATGGATCGGCAACTTAAGAATTTCCTTGTGCCGTGCTCTGGATCAGCCATTGGGCAAAATCTAGCGCCACAGTTTTAGCCTTGTCTTTCGCATACCAACTGTGCAACAGTTTGTGCCAAGCCTCGTGGTCCATTTCCTCTTTCCATACCAACACCAATTTTTGCAATTCTGCCGGCCTTGGACCCCAATGCTTTCCCAGAACATTATTTTCCTCATCTAATGCAATCACCACTGGAATGCTTTTGCCCCCATTGGTCAAAAACAAATTCATAATTTCTTCATGTTCATCCCTTAAAATGTACCGTGATTCCCAGCCCATTTTATTGACTATTTTTTCAAGAGCTGGGACCTGCTGTGCCGCATCGCCACACCAACCTTCAACAATAAATAAAAATTTAATTCCGTTTTTTATTCCATTTAAATCTTCAAGCAATTCAACAGCAGGTTCATATTGCTGATGGATTCTTTTCATTCTGGAAATATTCAATTTAGCATGTTCCAAACGATCGGGAGTTTGAAGCTCACCGGTAGTTTTGCCTTCCTTATTTAAATCCTCCAACAACTGAAAATATTGGGTATAGCTTATAGCTGAATTCCATATTTCCGCTGGTATTTTAATTGTATTTTCTAAAATCGTGTTCATTTATTCTGCAAAATTGAAACAATACATTCACATAATTGGTGACGCGTATCACCGGGTCTTATTTTTTCTGTTTTTTTCAAAATCCTCGAACAGATATTCGCCCAATCCAGTGAGGCTGGTATAGAATGCCCTGCCATTATTGATTTCTGTAAATTCACGCACAAACTGCTGTAAAAAAGGATCTTTGGCAATCATAAACGTAG
>JADYZD010000009.1 GCA_020853295.1 Bacteroidia bacterium
TAATTAGCAGTTCTTTTATCAGTGGCGATGTGCGCATCGGTGTGGAAGGAGGAATTAAAAATGAAGAGAAAAAATTCAAACTTTCTTTAAGGGCAGGTTTGTATAATTTCCAAAGAGAATTAAAGCAAAATGGAAATACGGGATTGACCTTGCAACCCACAACTGGCATAGGTTTTCAGTTGGATAACCTACACTTAGACTATGCCCTTGCCGGTCTTGGTGCCGGTGGTTCTGGATTGTATTCCAATATTATTTCTCTGCGATTTGATTTAAAAAAGAAATAAATATATTCCTTTATTTCCACTGAAAATTAGAGCCATAAAGGCTAAAGAACACCGTAGCCAAAAGCACGTAATTGAAAAATTCTTTCCACCTTCTGCTCTTATTCCCCAATAAAAAGTATGCCGTTTCTGCCGCCAAACTAATGGTAAGAATAGGGAAAAACAATTGCAATTGTTCCAATTTAATCAGAATTACCAAAACTGAAAATGCCAAATATGCCACCATCAATAAAGTTATTCTTCGGGTTTTAATATTGTTTTTGGTATAATTAGAACCTGTTTTAAGCAAGCCTGCTATGGTTAACGCACCTATTACTCCCAACGCTACGTATACGTTAAACCTGCTTGTAAATTCAAATTGTAGTTTGTATTCCAATTTTGGAAAAGCATATTGCTTCCCCATTAAAAAATACACACCTGCAGCAATTAAAGCCGGAAATAAATAACCACTAATGATTCCCAACATATCTTTTAAGGTAATATTTTTAAAAATTATGGTGGAAACAATAATAAAAACAATACCAGAATAATATACCGGCATTACCAAAGAAACCGTGCCCAGAAACAAACTGGCGTAGTATAATAATTTAGAAGTATTTATTCCTTGATACAATTGGAACAAATAATTAAATGCAAATAAAATGGCAAAATTAATAATCATAATTGGGTTAAACAGCAAGTTTTCAGGATATACCGAGCTGATTACCATATAAAAATAAGCAGGCAAATAGGAGTGTGCATAAATTACATCATGGTCTATACACAATTTATTAAAAAATATGGCCTGTATAAAAATGAGCAACAAACCCATTAAAATAGACAATGTAAAATTCTGATTGACCAATGCAAAAAATCCTTGCATCATAGACACTTCAATTTTAGCACCCTCTATGCCGCCAAATATTATGGCCGGTAAGCGCAAGAGAATGCCAATAACCAGCACATAAATGGCAGAAATAGGCCTAATGTTTTGAAATATTTTTAACATGCTTTATTCCTTATCCACTACTTGTAACAACAATGTTTGTCGGTTTTGCATTACTGGGGTTACAAATCTATTATATCCTGTTTGTTTTCCTTCTAATGGTATAATGGCAGTGTATTCATTTTCGCTGTTCAGTACAATTTTTTGTTCCAAAACGCCTGTCCTCGCAAGCCTAATATGAATTACCCTATTGCTCTGCCCCGAATTGTCGTTGTACAATAAATTTACATTGTTCTCGCATACATAAATGCCCATGCTGTGCAAATATGCCATACTTGCAAATGAACTTTGCCTTTTATTGATATTGTGCCTCCATTCCATTTGCCCGCTGCTGTCCATAGATATTAAAATCACATCGTTGTAATTGTACACCGATTTGCTGCTGGTTTGCGGCACCCCATTCAAATAGAAGGTTTCCATTTGCTGGGTAATTTCAAAATTCTCGGCCACCATTAAATAACCACCATCATTGCGCGGCACAATTTTGCGCACGTAAAAATTCTCAGCATCCTTTCCTTGGTCTTCGGGTTTGGCGCCAATTAACGCACTTACAAATTCACGGTCAAATGGAATTTGCTTGCCTGCAACCACAGAGTCGCCACCCACAAATTTATACGTTACAATTCCATGCGCAGTTTGGGGCTTTTTATAGTCGTAAAAACCGCTGATTAAAAATTTGTTTTCATATTCATTGGCTTCCAAATCAAAATCTGCAAGAAAATATTTATGGTCTCCCAAACCACAAAATACCCCATTTTCCGCTGCTGATTTTGAAATGATAAAATGTTCCTTATACCCCGGTTCAGCAATCCTTTTCGATTCATTGGTAAACACAAAAACCATGGCCATAGCGCCATTATTTAATGTGCTTGCATTTTTAATTTCTGCATATTTCAATTCTTTTCCCGTAGCAATTTTTGTGCTGTGCAATACATCTCCACTGGAATTTGTGAGAATGGCCATATACCTTGCCTCATTCTTGTCATCACTTTCTGCAATCCAAATTCCCAGTTTTTTTCTATCCAAGCTGTAACTGGCAAAAATGGCATCCTCTTGAATGCGCAAGTCCGGGTTTTGGTACACTTCTTTACCTTCTCCATGTAAGTCCATTTCAAAACCACAGGTAATCATTTGAACCGAACTTCCATTTTTTGACACCGTATATTTCACAAAAGTCAATCCGCTGTCTGTGGAATACAATTTCAGAAGCCTTTCATTTTTGCCCAGCGCAAATCCTTCACTCTGCACAAAATCCATATTGTGGCTATAGCGTTCAATGCTAAAACCACCCCGCAAATCTTGGTCGCGGAACCTTAAAATATAAATGCCACCCGCATTCTCTCCAATTACCCTATTGTAATACGCTTTGGTATTTAATCGGGGGATATTTGAGAAATACAGTTTTTGGGCAATTGCAGTTTCCCCAAAACACCACAACACCAATATTAAAAATATTTTGTGCTTCAACCCTTCAAAATTCGAGAGAAGTGTGCGGATTCCAAAATGGAGAAGCTTAATTTTGCAAGATACATGCCCATAAAATCAGAAACCATGCATTCAAATGCAGTAAAAGTAGAAAAAGCTGTACTGGTTACAGTGGAAATACAAGGGCAAAAAAGCAATGCTGAAGAGTTTTTAACCGAATTGGAACAATTGGTAAATACTGCAGGCGCCTCTGTGCAAAAATGGTTTACCCAAAAACTGCAACACCCTGATTCAAAAACATTTGTGGGCTCAGGAAAGCTCAAAGAGATTGCCCTTTATGTAGCCGATAACAAAATTGATATGGTGGTTTTTGACGATGAATTGTCGCCTTCTCAAATTCGAAACCTGGAAAATGCCATGGAGAATGTGAAAATTCTTACCCGTACCAATTTAATTCTGGATATTTTTTCGAAAAACGCACAAACGGCCCAATCCAAAACACAAGTTGAACTGGCACAGAGTATTTTCCTGCTCCCACGCCTTACAGGTATGTGGACCCACTTGTCTAAACAAAAAGGGGGAATTGGTATGAAAGGACCGGGTGAAACCGAAATTGAAACCGACAGGCGGATTTTGCGCAACCGCATTTCCTTGCTCAAAGAAAAATTGTTGCAAATTGAAAAAGTATCCAAAACCCAACGCCAAAGCCGTAAAGGTGAATTTAGGGTAGCCCTTGTGGGGTACACCAATGTGGGCAAAAGCACCATCATGAACCTCATCTCCGGTTCTGGAGTGCTGGTTGAAAACAAACTCTTCGCCACCCTAGACGCAACTGTGCGAAAGGTGGTTTTGCCTTATAACGATGACAGCGGCAGGCATATGCCCTTCCTTTTGTCAGACACGGTAGGGTTCATTAGAAAACTGCCCACCATGCTGGTAGAAAGCTTTAAAACCACGCTGGCAGAAAGTATTGAGGCCGATCTGTTGCTGCATGTGGTGGATATTTCTAACCCCAATTTTGAAGAACACATGAAAAGTGTGAAAGACACCCTCATGGAAATTGGTGCGGCAGATAAGCCCGAAATTATTGTGTTCAATAAAATAGATGCTTTCCGAAGTCAAGAAGATGGATTTTATATCGGCAGCACTGGCCTCACTGCTGCTGAGTTTGAAAAAAGTTGGTTGGCTAAAGAAAACAGTCCAGCGGTATTCATTAGCGCCACTGATAAAGACAATATAGAAAGCCTTAAAGCAGGAATTGTAAATGCTTTACTGGCTCTAAAGAAACCGTACTAATGGCATTTACCCCAGAAGAACAAGCAGCCCAGTTGCGCAAACCCAGCGGTGATGGTGCGTTGCAAATAATGGATTATATGACCCGGGGAAACACGCTTTTGTACCGTGAAGTGCTCAATCAACTTCAAATTCAACCCGAACATCACCTCTTAGAACTGGGTCAAGGAAATGGATATTTGGTACCCCAAATTCTCAATACCGAACAAAATGTACAGTATTCTGCAATCGATTTTTCCGAAGCTTCTGTGAATATTGCCATGGCTGAAAACCAACCCGCAGTGCTCAGTGGAAAAGCACGCTTCGTATTAGGCAACATCAGTGATTTGCCTTTTGATAAACAAGTATTTGATACTGTATTTGGAATAAACGTTCTGTATTTTTGGGAGCAGCCTGAAACTGAATTGAAAGAGATATTCAGGGTGTTGAAACCTAATGGGACATTCATTTTGGGTTACCGGCCTAAGAACAAAATGCAACAGCTGCCCTTTACACAATTTGGTTTTCAATTGTACGAACCCGATGAGGTTGAAAACCTCTTGCTTCAAAGTGGATTCACGCAAGCCAAATCCTTAATTTTTGAAGATGCAGAACGTGTGGTAAACAGCAAAACCATTAAGATGGACGCAGCCGTAACCCTTGCTTTTAAACCATAAAAAAAGGCCATTCTTTCGAACAGCCTTGTTGTAAGCATCTTTATGAATCAGAGTTCATCCTCGTTGAAGAAATAATCTTCATCTGTTGGATAATCACTCCAGATCTCCTCAATACTTTCGTACGGTTCGCCATCATCTTCAAGTTCCTGAAGGTTTTCAATTACTTCAAGCGGGGCACCCGAACGGATTCCGTAGTCGATCAGTTCATCTTTGGTGGCTGGCCATGGCGCATCGTCCAGGTAGCTCACAAGTTCTAGTGTCCAGTACATAACCCTTTAATTAATCGCGAAAATAAAATTTTAAACAAAGATTTCAATGGAAATTTTCGCATTTTTGCAAAGATTGAACAATTTAACCCTTAAAAGACACCCATTTCCTTGTTTTTTCTATGGTTTATTTTCATTCACACAATGCCTGTAACCCTTATTGCACTTGAAGATACTCGGAATTTCAACTCCCAAAACAAGAGCCCATTATCGTGGGTAAAATTTTCATTAATTATTTAATTCATGCACCCCGATTGGCAAACTGAAATTGTAAAGTATTGCGAAAACCACAGCTCTATTGAGCCCGCACTTTTGCAAGAACTGGTGCGTTATACCTGGCTTAACACTGTAAACCCCAGACAACTGAGTGGGCACCTACAAGGCCGATTTCTGGCCATGCTTGCCGCCATCAATAAATCTGAATGCATTCTAGAAATTGGCACTTTTACTGGGTATTCTGCCATCTCTCTGGCAGAAGGATTGGCTCCTAATGGTGTACTCCACAGTATTGAAGCCGACCCAGAATTGGCATTTAAAGCCAGTGAGTGGATTGCCAAAACCCCTTTTGCAGGCAAAATTACCGTTCACCATGGCCCTGCACTTACCACCATTCCTACATTGAATATTCAACCCGATATGGTGTTTGTAGATGCCGAAAAACAACAATACGAGGCCTATTGCGAAATTTGTATGCCCATTCTAAAACCTGGGGGCGTTATGCTGTTTGACAATACTCTGTGGAGTTTGAAGGTGCTCAACGAACAAGAACTCAACCATGATAAGGATACCCAAACCATGCATGCCTTTAACAATTACTTAAAATCCTTGGGGGTTGAAGTGGTGATGTTGCCACTGAGAGATGGATTGACCATCATAAGAAAAGCCGGCTAAATTAACCCCGCATTTTATCCAGCAGGTCGGACAATTGCAGGTTCTCTTTATCACTAAGAAAATTCATTTTCTGTTGGGCAACATCCATGTGTTCATCCATTTCTTTCAGCAGATTCAATCCTTCTTTGGTAATGGAAATCATCATTTTGCGGCGGTTGTCTTTGTCAATATCCCTGCTAATCCAGCCATTAATCACCATTCTATCGCACAATCTGGTTAGGTCTGGGTTTTTGTCCAACATCACTTCTTTAATTTCCGAAGGATTGGCGCACTTTGGGTGCCTGCCTCGCAAAATGCGCAGCACATTGTATTGTTGCAATGTAAGTCCAAATGGTTTCAGGTTTTCCCGAACCGCGGCTTGAAGAAAATTTGCAGTAAAAACAACATTTAAAAACGCCTTTTGGCCCGTTGTGGCAAATTTTTTCTGTTTTATTTCGTCCTCGAATTTCAATATATCAATGAATTAATATGCGATTTTAGGCAATTCAACCAAATTCTCAACCTTTCATGGGTAAATTTGCCGCTATGTTGTTCGAAAACACCTTGGCTTTTGCCCAATCTCTAGACAATTCCGACAATTTAGCCCATTTGCGTTCTGAATTTATTATCCCTACCAACAAAGATGGTGAACCTATTGTTTACCTCTGCGGCAATTCTTTGGGTTTACAACCTAAAAATGCTTTGCAATACATTCAAAATGAATTAGAAGACTGGGCATTGTTGGGTGTTGAAGGCCATTTTCACGGCAGAAAACCTTGGTTTCACTACCACAAATTTTTAACCGATCAGTCAGCAGCATTGGTGGGCGCATTGCCCCATGAGGTGGTGGTAATGAACCAACTTACCGTAAACCTGCATTTGCTTATGGTAAGTTTTTACCGTCCCCAAGCTGGAAAATATAAAATTCTCATGGAGGCCGGTGCTTTCCCCAGCGATATGTATGCCGTGCAATCTCAAGTTGAAATGCATGGGTACAATTACGATGATGCGGTTATAGAATTGGCCCCCAGACAAGGAGAGTATTGTCTCAGCAATGAAGATATTATTGCAGCCATAGAACAACATGGTTCTGAATTGGCCTTGGTGTTTTTTAGCGGGGTGCAATATTATACCGGTCAGTGTTTTGATATTCCTGCCATCACAAAAGCCGCACATCAGGTTGGCGCTATGGCTGGTTTCGATTTGGCCCATGCCGCCGGCAACCTAAAACTTCAATTGCACAACCACAATGTAGATTTTGCCGCTTGGTGTTCTTACAAATACCTCAACAGTGGCCCGGGCAACGTATCTGGCATTTTTATTCATGAAAAACACGGCCTAAACCCGGCCACGCCTCGCTTTGCAGGTTGGTGGGGACATAAGGAAGATGTGCGCTTTCAAATGAAACGGGGCTACATCCCAGAGCCTGGTGCAGCAGGCTGGCAGCTCAGCAATGCTCCTGTATTTGGCATGGCAGTGCATAGGGCCAGTTTGGATATTTTTAGCCAAGCAGGCATTGATGCTTTAACCTCAAAAACACAAACACTAACCCCATTTTTAAGGTATTGTTTGTTACAGGCCAAGGCCCAAAATCCACGCATACAGTTTGATATTATTACCCCAGAAAATGCGGCGGGCTGCCAATTGTCATTGCTCACCGATGCTTCGGGCAAACAACTTTTCGATTACCTCACGTCCCAAAACATCATTTGTGATTGGCGTGAACCCAACGTCATTCGCATGGCTCCAGTTCCGTTATACAATAGTTTTGTAGATTGTTATAAGGTAGGACAGGCGTTTGCGGAGTTTAAGGGATAAGTGCTTATCCTTTGAATGTGTCTGATGTGCTTGCAAGTGAATCTATACCCCAGATATCATTAGCAGCAATATCTATTAGAACAGTTTATTCGCTTTTTCCCACTCAGGCCTCGAATTTATTCTTCAAGAGAAACAATTAAATTCACATTTAGTTGTAACGCGGAATCACTACTCTTAGCTGGTTATATATTGAAAAAACGAACTTGACAAATAATTAAGTGCGATATTTAAACGTTACTAATTTTACACTTTCATTAATGTTTTGGTTTCCTAATGGGGAAGCTTGTAATTTCACAATAGGTTGCATCGCAATGTCTCCACTTTAGAAGGTTAGTGGCTTCAAGCTGCGCCTATGAGGCATAAATACCAACCGGGGGAGAAAGTCTAATTTTTGTAAGTGCGGACTCTTCCAAGTCCTAATTTATTAACTCTACAGAATCCAATTTAAAATCCCATCTCTCATCCCTAAGTCTAAGAAAAGGCATGTTTTGAGATTTATAAGTAGTATCTATATTCAGATCTTTGGACTTAAACCTAAAGTATACTGACTTTGCACTTAGATTAAAAAATAGATATGTGTTTGTAGAACTAATGAATATGCCATATTCCGTTTGGTTATAATCAGCGGTTTTCAACTGAAATTTATCATTGGTTTCATTTATTTTTACGATATGCACAATAGAGTCTTTAAATGGTGCAGAAACTTGATAAATGGTATCTTCTATAAAATAGACTAAAAAATAGTTTTCACTAGTATGGTGCCAATTTTCAAAAAAACTTGACTTAGCAAATTCTTCATTAATACAAATTCTAGATAATTTATGGAAACCATTTCGTTTACCATTATAAACGAAGCCTGAATCATATAAATACCCATGGCGATAAACTTCTATCTGGGAATTAGATATAGTATCCAATTTTAGAGAATTCGTTTTAGTAATGATTTTTGATTTTGCAGCATTACTTCTTATAATTATCTCATAAATATAATTTGTATTACATCCAATGACTAATAAGCCCAATATAAATAGTTTTTTCATTTCTCAATTTCCTTACAATCCACTGGGACAGTGCCACCGGTTCCATCACTTTTATGAGACTCATGTGTTCCTATTTCTGTATGTTTAATATTAGGGTCTACCTGTACCTTTTTAGGGTCATGACGGACACATGACTTATTTTTACAGAGGTGTACAAAACATTTTTTGGTTTCCTTTTTAATTTCTATATCTGATTTTATTTTATCCTTATACTTCAAAAGCTTTTCTTTGATTTCAATGGACTTTTCTAACACCTTAGGCACAGCATCAGGTTTGATTTTCTTTAATGCCGCAACCAGCACATCAATATTAAGACCATCAGCTGGGCCTAAAGATTCAATTTTAGTAGGATCTATTGCACCATCACGAGCACTCGTTGAAATACGCATACCGCCTGGTTGTGAATACTCATCATCTTCAGCAGTCCTAACTATTGGCACCCATCGAAGAATCGGATGCCTAGTAGCCACTGGATGCGATGAAGTCTCTGTATATCCACTTGCCGAGATGATTCCATTTTCGTCTGTTGTCATTTCAACGACATTGTATATGTCATAATATTCGTATTCACATTCTTCATCATGACCACCAAGAGAGGATGTGCATTTTTTATTCTCATAATATTCATCACTCATTTCTACTTGTTGAATTTCAGTGATATTTCCATCTGCGTCTTTAAAAATAATTCTAAGAAATTCTTTTTTACCCGTTGGGTCATTATAAATGATTGGTGAATTTGCACTGAATTTATATACACTAACATTACATAATTCTCTAAAACTAGGATCCACCGCCAACCACCTCCCCAGCCTACCATCATATATCCTAGCACCAAAGTCGTAATTATCAGCAGTGCCATCAGCCTCTTTCTCTTTTCCGTTGAATCCGAAGCGGTAGGCTGTACTAGAGTATGCACGCCCTTGCATTACACTACCAAAAGGAGTGTAACTGTTTTGGGCGGTGTGTACTATAGGCTTCATTTGCAGTATGGGTGGTATTACTTATAAAAGTCAAATTTATACGATTTTGAACACATTTCCACATTTATTTTGTATGTATAAGAACGGAAAAAACACCCCTGTATTGCTATTGTATTCAAGTTTAATAAAAGATTCCCTAAGAACATCATTGGGTTCTGTCTTACACAATTCATTTTCCATGTAATATGCCCTTCTAACACTTCAAGAATTCCCAGTAAAAAAAGCTATGGACACATTCTCTAATTCTTTAGAGTTGGCGCATCAAATAGGTAATATTTGTAAAAAACAACATGCTATCCCAAGTCAACTTTCCTCAATTTTCTTTGGTGGTCCTTAATTGCTGTCCCTATTGCCTCAATATGAATTATCAATAGAAATAGTTTGAAACACATTTTGATAATTGGCTCAATGTCCAAAGGTTTCCTTACCCACCTTGGTATGTATATTTCCGTCAGGTCTTACCTCACTTCCACTCCCAATATATCAACCGCATTTAAATTTTTTGCATGCAAAATATATTCATCATTGCTAATAGTTTGAGTAAAATACAACACCACCAAATCCATAACAATTCCCTTGAATAATGGAGGGGTAAGAGGTGCGGCAAAGGCCATACTTAAGGCCCCTTTTTGTGGTTGTATAATTTGTATTCCAGAACCCACACTCCCTTTCTCCATAGTGTTTTCATTAATAAATACCTGCACCCGTTGCACATTTGCCACGGTATTTGTTGCAGGAAATCCTACATCTTTTAAAGGGTAATTGATGTTCAATTTTAAATCAGTAAATGTGTCGGTATAATCCCA
The DNA here is from genome assembly GCA_020853295.1 of Bacteroidia bacterium. GTDB lineage: Bacteria > Bacteroidota > Bacteroidia > NS11-12g > UBA955 > JAGXTF01. Next base: position 10,421 of record JADYZD010000009.1, read on the forward strand.
TTTACCTTTTATCAAATGGTCCATTTCAGCATGTATATTTATACTGTTTTTTATAAATGCTTGCACCACCTCTGGCTTGCCCAAACCATCTGTAAATCGCCGGCTCCCCCTTACATGAATTTTGTCATTTTTAATGACTGAAAGAATGGCCCCGTTCATCCTGCTATGGGTATGGGTGTCAAAGCAATTGGAGTGCCATTTCAAAATCTCACCCCGTATATGTTTACTCAAAATGGTTGCCAGTTTAAATTCACCGTTATTTTCACGGGTGCGTTCAAAATTGTCCGCTGTTTTTACCAATTCTCCATTCACACCCCTGGAACTACGCCCAATAATGCTGTCGCCGCGTCGATAAAAGGTAATGCCATCCAACCTTCCTGTCATTTTTAATGGTCCCAATAATTTGCCCATAGTATTACAATTGCGATTATTTACATATCACATCCTTATGACATCCTTATGCCATCCATATGAGTTAGCCATGACATACATATGGTTTAGGAGTATTTGATTAACGTAAAGCCGCCTCAGAATGTTATGTACTGAGCAACACTTTTTTGTAAAATAAAATATTCATTCATAGGACAAACAATGCCCCATCCTAACATACACCTCTTAAATATTCTCAATAAAACTGAATAAAAACCAAACCCAATAAACGGTCAACGTTATTCAGGCATCGACAAACTATCGATGTCTAGAATAATAGAAATTAGTATTCATCAAAACCCCCAAATAAGAAATCATAAAAGAAAAATAAAAACAGCATAATTCCAACAAGAATAAATACAAGTATTCTAATGTTTAAGTTTAATGATTTAACAGAAAAAATGACCACGCCCGCGGCTGTTAAAAAAAGTAAATATAAGAAAAACATCAATATCGCTAAGAGTAATATCAAATTCAAATTATTTATTTACCGCAATCTAACTGAGTTAGTCCTTGCGCAGTGTAGCGGATTGATAACCACCAAATTTACCTCAGATTTCATTGTTTGTAAGTGCAATTTAATGTTGAGAATGAGAATTATCAAACATCATGGTTTTCACTACCAATATTTGGGCTGTCAATTTGCCCAAATATTCTATATTGAAATAGCCCTGCATCCATCCTGCACATCCTTGCCATCATTTCACATCACGGTTCAGACGTGTTTATTTTCTTACTCTCTACTAAAATTCTTATACCAACTTAATCAGGATATTACGAACCATTCCAATCAGGTACGTAGATACTGCTAATTATACCTAATTCTCTATCATTAGAAATCAATATTCTCTCATTATTATTCAGCCAAACCCTCAGTGCATTGAGCTTTTCTGGACTCAGTACAGAGTGTAAATAATCTTTTACCAGAATGTCAGAATCATCAGGTTCATGTTTAAAGAGCCTTGTGGAATTTGAATAAAATATTTCTCTCTTCATAAATTCAAGTAAAGAAATGATGACTTCGGGAATTACATATTCTTTCCCTCTGTTATAAAATAATTTCTCAAGTGATTTCTTTAATAAATTAATGAAATCTCCAAAATTTAGATTGCATGCACCCTGTTCATTATTTATACTTAAAAGTTGATTGGCATACGTTTCTCTGTTAATTTCTGGATCCAAAAGAATATGCAATATTACCTCAACATTATACTTGGAATTCTCCTTCATATTTATATCACCTCTTACCCAATTGCGAAGCGACTGTAGTTTACTAGGTGCCAACATAGAATATAAATAAGACTTTACATTTTCATCATTAACATTAGCTAAATTCTTATATTTGTCAACAAAATATTTCAACCCAACTGGCTTATTTATCTCATTGCAAAGCAATTCTATTTCGGAAAATACGCTTTCTGGATTTTCAAACTTATTATAATTGTCCTTTTCCATAAAACGCTTAATTGAGCTTTTAATCATACTTATAAGAATGTCAATTCTCAAATTGGTTTGGAAGCTTTCTGGAGTTTGCGAAAAATCATATATCATACTTCTTTTACCTGAGTTGGTATTTGCACAGTGTAACGGGTTGAGACCCGCCAAAATTTACCTCAGATTTCAATTTTATATCTGCAATTAAATCAATTCTGAGGAAGTATACAACAACAAACTAACTCATTTCTAGTTGAAATAGAACGTTAAATGAACCACTTTCGGGGGAATCCACAAAACCTAAAAATTTATAATTTGCAGTCTATGCAATTTATTATATCAATTTGCTCATGCTTGTTTTCAACATAATTCGACTGCTCCAAATTAAAGGAATCTAACTATTTCTAACAAATATACCCGTAATTGCCTAAATAACATCATGCAGTAACCCATATTTGAAACTCCCTGAAAATGCTTTTATTGAGGTAAAATATACCGCAATA
>JADYZD010000010.1 GCA_020853295.1 Bacteroidia bacterium
AAGTTATCAATGAAGTAAATAAGACCTCCTTCTTGATTGCTAGCTGTTAATACTGAATCGGTAAAAGTAAATCTATAAACTCCGGCGTAATTGTATTTTTCAATTCCAAAATCAATATGATGGTTTTCTTTAGAATTGATATTATCATTAACTGCAGTTGGTTGAAGCCAAATCTGTGCCGCCGTATTTTTTGTGAAATCTTTTATTGAATATTGCAATATTTCATAACATTTTTTTGTCAATGTCTCACCATACTCATTGTTTAAATCCACCTCCCTTGAATTAATTACATATGCACTGTCTTCTGTACCAGTTGCTGAATCCTTATAAATCCAGTAGGTGGAATCTCGAAAGAAGAAATACTGTCGCCATTTCAATGGAAATTTGACAGTATTGGCTTCTGAACAGATCAGGTTGGTGCCTTGCTCCTTCTTACAATTGCTGGTTAAACATATACAAAATACAAAAAACAAAAGGCTGAAATTTCTTGTCATACTTGAACGGATATTGCAAATGTATAATGTATCAAATTTAATAAAAGTTTCTCCATTTCTGCGGGGATAGAAAGAATTGTTCTGGTAAATTAATTTTCAATTTATTGTTTCACTTTATATTTCACAATTTCCCACACATGGTTGTAATTGTCCCGATATTTAGTGATACCAATATTACGGGTATAATAAATCTCCCTGACCCAATCATTTGGGTTAATTGATGGATAATGCAAGCGCAGTGTTTCTCCGAATGAGTTGCCATTTGCCTTAAAGCTGTCCAATTTGTCTATATACCCACCAAAGACAGGGGTCTCTGGTGAAATTGAATCATATCCAATTGTCACAAATCTATCCTCCATTTTATTGGAGTTGGCTAGAGTAATATTGTAAACAAAGTTTTCCTTAGTTAAATCTATAGGGGTTTTGCTAAAATAGGACTGTAATTTCACTCTTTGAGTTCCCTGATTGTATGAGTATAAGTTATAATAATATGATTCATAACATGGACAATCTTTTGTTCCTACTACTTTGTAAGGCCACAAATCCTCTTTGCGCATTTCTTGTAAATAAATGCTGTCTATATCACCAGAAATAGAATCCTTATATACCCAGTAGCTGGAGTCTTGAAATAGAAAATAATCTTTAAACATTTTGGGCATCTCTACATATCCCATGCAGGAGGAAATTTTTTTTGTATCCTTGCATGACTCAGCAAACAGAAAGAAGATAAGCAGCAAGAAGTAGCTATATTTTTTTAGCATAGATACATTTAAAACAAACCCAATATTGATAGATGCTGGTATAAGATTTGGCAAATTAGGTGAAAATATCAAAAATTGCAATGATTGTGTGCTACAATAAAATACCACAGTGCAAAATGGGAAATTGAGGCGGTTGATGCTTGAAAGCAACATTATGGCTAAAAAATTAGATTAATGTAGCTAGAAAGTAACATCAATGTGAAATAAGAATAGTATATTTGTGGTGTAAAAGCAACATTATTGGCAAAAAGCCGCATTAATGAGGATTATGAGCTACAAGAATTTATACATACTTACCGATGGGCGTATTGTTGAGGAAATAGGCCAAAACATTAAAACCCTTCGTTTAGAAGCCAATTATAGTCAGCAAGAACTTGCCGACAGGGCAGGTTTGGATAGGGTTACCATTAGCAAATTGGAAAATGGGAGGCCAGCTACCATGCTTACCATAGTTCAGGTGCTGCGCGCCATGCAACGCTTGGATATTCTCAGCCATTTTTTTGTAGAACCCCAAATCAGTCCATTAATGCTGGCCGAAGCACAAGAAAAAATACGGTACAGGGCCAGTGCCAAAAACAAAACCCCTAAAAATACCGATAGCGAATGGTAGCTAAAATATTTTTGTGGGACACCTTGGTGGGTGCCGTATGGTGGAATGAAGAAACCCAAACGGCAGTGTTGGAATTTGCCCCAGAAGGAATAAAATCCAACTTGGATGTGGCACCCATTATCATGCCCATAAACAATATGCTTAATGGAAACCGGATTTTTTCTTTCCCAGGTTTGAACCAAGAAACGTATAAAGGCTTGCCGGGCATTCTAGCCGATGTTTTGCCAGATAGGTTTGGCAATGCCGTTATTGATGCATGGCTTGCGCGAAAAGGACGAAGTGCGGCTGATGTAAATCCTGTAGAACGTTTGTGTTTTATAGGAACCAGAGGCATGGGGGCATTGGAGTTTCAGCCAGCGGCCGAGCCATTTATGGAGGAAAGTGAAATATTGGAAATGAAAGAACTGGTGAATATAGCCAGTGATTTGATCCACCAAAAAAAGAAATTAAAAACCAATTTAAAAGAGAACCGCTTGCAGGCTTTGCGCAGCATGATACAAGTGGGCACTTCAGCGGGAGGGGCCAGGGCCAAGGCGATAGTGGCATTTAATGAAAAAACAGGAGAAGTAAGATCTGGACAATTACCAGCGGGTGAAGATTTTGAATACTGGATATTGAAATTTGATGGCATACATGATGCTGATTTGGGAAATCCAGCAGGTTATGGCCGCATTGAATATGCCTATTACCAAATGGCAGTTGACTGTGGAATAGAAATGATGGAGAGCAGATTGTTGGAAGAAAATGATCGTGCCCATTTTATGACCAAGCGCTTCGATCGCGTGGGAAGTGAAAAATTGCACATGCAATCATTGTGTGGCATTGCCCATTTCGATTTTAATATGCCGGGTGCTTACGGTTATGAACAGGCTTTTCAAATTATGAGGCAACTGAGATTGCCATACCAAGCTGCTGAACAAATGTTTTTGCGGATGGTATTTAATGTGGTAGCCAGAAACCAAGATGACCATACCAAGAATATTGCATTTCTGTTAAATAAAAAGGGAGAATGGAAGTTGGCTCCAGCCTATGACATGAATTATGCGTACAACCCCGAAAAAGGGTGGACCATGCGGCACCAAATGAGCATCAATGGCAAAACTGAAAACATTGCTGTAGAAGATTTAATGCAAGTGGCGATATCTATGAACATTAAAGGTGCTGCAAAACATATTGAAACTATAAAAAATGTGGTAGGTGATTGGAAACGTTATGCCAAGAACGCAAGTGTAAAGAAGGAACAAATAAAGGAAATAGCCGCAAATCACAGGCTATAAAAAAAGGCCGCGAAGCTTTGCTTCGCGGCCTTTTTTTATATTTCAATTCAATTTATTTTACCAAAGTCATTTCATCAACAATGTTTTTGGCGCCGCCAAATTTATCGATGATAAACAACACGAAACGGATATCTACACTGATGGTACGCTGGGTTTCAGGCATAAACATAAAGTCGCTGCTGATGGCTTCATAGTTTCCATCAAATGCAATACCAATCAATTCGCCATTGGCATTAATAACAGGACTTCCGCTATTACCACCGGTGATATCATTATTGCTTAAGAAGCAAGTATGCAATTCACCATCTTTATCGGCATACTGTCCGTAATCTTTTTTACGGATCAATTCCAACAAGGCAACAGGAGCATCAAATTCAAAATCACCAGGGATGTATTTTTCGGTATATCCTTTTGCAGTGGTGAAGGTTTTGTTGTGTACACCATCACGGGGTTCATAATTCATAATATGGCCATAAGTAAGGCGCATGGTAGCATTGGCATCGGGTGCCCAAGCTTTTTGGCTGTCCATTTGAAGGGCGGCACTTAAAAACAAGCGGTTGGCACGGTCCAATTTGCTGTTGATTTCATCATACTTAGGTTTCAAATCCTTAGTAAGGGTATTCATATAGGCATTTACAATGTTAAAAATGGGGTCTTTTAACAAGGCTTTAGCGCTTGGATTTTTCAAGAATTTTGCCAATTTTTCTTTGTTGGAATACATGGATTTTTTCCAAAGTGCATCAGCAACTTTATCATAATCGCGGTTGTATTTGGCAACAAGTTCATTAAGCAATGCTGGTAGGTATTTGTGGTCCAAATCTTCACTCATGCGGCGAATAACTGCAGCCAATACTTTTTTCTCAATAGGATCATAGAAATTGGCAAACATGCCATTAATGCCTTCAGCTTTTTTCAATAAACCTTCTTTAGCTGCTGCGGCTTTTTCTTTATCATTGAGTTGACCATCCAAACCATACATTTGAAGTGCAAATGCCATCACTTGAGAATTGTTTACTCCATCCTGAAGGTAAACAGGGTATAACCCATATTCATTCAACATTCTATAGGCTTCATCATACAAACCAGTAACATCGCCATAGATGGAGCCTTTATCATTGGTTCTTACCCATTTTTCAAAATCCAATTCGGCAGCTTTGCGTTTTTCGTACAAACCGGGTTTGCTCAAATCTGCGGCCTCACCTTTAAACTTGTTCCAGTAATTGCCTAAACCTGCAAGTTTATCGCTGTATTGCAAGCGCACAACTTTGTCCACTTTCATGTAGCTTTCATACACATCCATAATGTCGCGGCGCAATTGCACACGCATTGGACGTTCTTTGCTGCTCAGGTATTTAATGCCTTCGCTATACGTGTAGCGGGTAGTGCGACCTGGGTAACCCATGATCATTGAAAAATCGCCATCTTCATAACCTTTTAGGCTTACTGGAAAGTACTTTTCTGCTTTGTACACGCTGTTTGCGGCAGCATAATCACTGGGTTTGTTATTGGTGCCTGCATAAATGCGGAACATGCTAAAGTCGCAGGTATGTCTTGGCCAGCGCCAGTTGTCGGTTTCGCCTCCAAATTTGCCCACATTTTCTGGTGGGGTGCCTACCAAACGAATGTCGCGGTACACTTCATAATACATGGCCAAGTATTGATTGCCATTATAAAAGGAGGTTACTTCTACAGAGTAATTGGCTTTATCTTCACCCAAAGCATCAACTAAGGCTTTTTGAATTTCTTTAATTTTTGCAGTAACAGCAGTTGCACGGCCAGCCTCATCTTGGTTAATGGCAATACCATCGAGTACCTTTTGGGTAACGTCTTCAATTTTTCTAAGGAAACCGATATTGAAGTTTGCAGGACGTTCTTCAGCCTTGCTTTTGGCCCAAAATCCATTGCTCAATATATTGTCATCGTTGGTAGAAAGGGCTGCAATAGCGCCATAACCGCAGTGGTGGTTGGTAAGAAACAAACCTTGGCTGCTGATCACTTCACCGGTGCAAAACATTCTGCCACCTTTAGACATCAACCTTACCACACCATCTTTAACACTGGCTTTGTTAATGCTGTAAATGTCTTCGGCGGTTAATTTTAATCCTGCGGCCTGCATAGGGTCTTGAATTTTTTGTAACATTACAAGTGGCCACATTCCTTCGTCGGCGTGCAAGCTAAAAACACCTGCTATGGCAACGAATAAACTAAGTATTCTTTTTTTCATGGTCTTTTTTAAAAAGTAAAAATTGCGGCTGCAAAGATGCACATTTTTTGGTTGTTTTTGCCCCTGTATCTTGGCATAAAACCATTGAAAGGCTATTTATTTCGGACAAAATGCCACCCCAAAATACCCAAATGGATTCAATTGTCTTTATTGAAACGACTTTCGCGTGATAGTTGTCACAACAAATGTCATTTACCTATACCTACATTTGAACCACACTAAAACAACAATTCATTATGAAAACCAACATGGGAACCACCGATCGTATTATCCGCTTAGCGGTTGCAGCCATCATTGCAATTCTTTATTTCACTGGCACCGTTAC
>JADYZD010000011.1 GCA_020853295.1 Bacteroidia bacterium
GGTGCATATTTCCAATATTCATGTACCTAGCGAAATATTGACACTTGAAGCCAAAATATTTAAAACAGATTTAATAGGCACCGAACACTTGCTGCTTTCCATTTTGCGGGATGAGGACAATGTTGCGTCGCAAGTTTTGTCTCAGTTTGGAATAAATTACGATGTCTTTAAAGCGGCCTTAGAAGAGGGAGTAGATGCTGTGCGTGATGAATTGCCAAATGATGATAACGATACTCCTGAGGATTTTTACCGCGAGGAGCAAAAGGCCCAAGAAGCGCGCAAAGGAAAAAGCAAGTCTAAAACTCCAGTATTGGACAATTTTGGGCGGGATCTTACCCGAATTGCCGAGGATGGTAAGCTGGATCCTATTGTGGGCCGGGATAAAGAAATTGAAAGGGTTTCGCAAATATTAAGTAGAAGAAAGAAAAACAATCCGGTGCTTATTGGCGAACCTGGTGTGGGTAAAACTGCCATTGCAGAAGGCTTGGCTTTGAGAATTATTCAAAGAAAAGTTAGCCGTGTGTTGTTTAACAAAAGGGTAGTGAGTTTGGATTTGGCCAGCTTGGTGGCAGGAACCAAATACCGCGGCCAATTTGAAGAACGCATGAAAGCGTTAATGATGGAATTGGAAAAAGCAGACGATGTTATTCTATTTATAGATGAAATTCATACGATTGTTGGTGCAGGTGGTGCTAGTGGTTCGTTGGATGCCAGCAATATGTTTAAACCAGCTCTGGCCCGTGGTGAAATCCAATGCATAGGAGCTACAACCTTAGATGAATACAGGCAGTATATAGAAAAAGATGGTGCATTGGAACGCCGCTTTCAAATGGTGATGATTGAACCTGCCAGTGCCGATGAAACAGTTGAAATTCTTCACAATATCAAAGAAAAATATGAAGAGCACCATGGAGTTACTTACACTCCAGAGGCCATTAAAGCCTGTGTTGAACTAAGTGTAAGGTACATGAGTGATAGGCATTTGCCTGACAAAGCCATTGATATTCTTGATGAATCTGGTGCACGGGTGCATATTTCCAATATTCATGTACCTAGCGAAATATTGACACTTGAAGCCAAAATTGAAGAAATAAAACTTGAAAAGAATAAAGTAGTTAAAAGTCAAAATTTTGAAGAAGCTGCCAAACTTCGGGATAATGAGAAAAAACTGCTTGAGGAGCTGGAAACTGCTAAGGCCAAATGGGAAGCACAAACCAGAGAGGAGAAATTTAGCGTTACTGAAGATGATATTGCAGATGTGGTGAGCATGATGACGGGTATTCCTGTAAAAAGAATGGCCGAAGATGAAAGCAAACGCTTGCTGCATATGGCAGAAACAATAAAGAAAAGGGTAGTAGGCCAAGACAAAGCCGCTGAAAAACTTACCCGCACCATTCAACGCACCCGTGCTGGGTTTAAAGACCCCAACAGGCCTATAGGTTCTTTTATTTTTCTTGGTCCAACGGGTGTGGGCAAAACTGAAATGGCTAAGGCACTCAGTGAATTTTTATTTGATAGCGATGACGCCATGATAAGAATAGACATGAGTGAGTATATGGAGAAGTTTGCCATTAGCAGATTGGTAGGTGCCCCTCCAGGTTACGTGGGTTATGAAGAGGGTGGATTGCTTACTGAAAAAGTGCGCCGCAAACCCTATAGCGTTATTTTATTTGATGAGGTTGAAAAAGCCCATCCAGATGTATTTAACTTACTGTTGCAAGCCCTTGATGAAGGCCAAATGACCGATAGCTTGGGCAGGAAAATTGATTTTAGAAATACCGTAATTATCATGACATCCAATATTGGAAGCCGTCAGGTGAAAGATTTTGGCACTGGCATGGGATTCGGCACTTCTAGCAAAGAAGGCAATAAGGATTCTGAAACCAAAATGGTGATTGAATCTCAATTGAAAAAATTCTTCTCACCAGAATTCTTGAATAGAATTGATGATGTGATTGTATTTAATAATCTTGGCAAAGAAGAAATTATGAGTATTTTGGATTTGCGTATGGCCAAAATGCTTACAAGAATTGAAAAATTGGGTTATAAAGTTACATTGAATAAAGCTGCTAAAGAATTTTTAGGCGAAAAAGGTTTTGATCCTGATTTTGGCGCAAGACCATTACAAAGGGCACTTCAAAAATATTTAGAAGAACCATTGGCCGAAGAAATACTGAAAGGCAATATTAAAGAAGGTGCCGAGCTCAAAGTTGACCGTAAAAAGGATGCTGAAGAGTTGACCATAACGGTATCGAAAACCAAAACCAAAGAAAAAGAAATTCCTGAAACGGAATAAATAAAAAACCCCGAAATATTCGGGGTTTTTTATTTATCAATTAATGTGTTTAGTTGAGAATTCTGCGGATAAATAAAAAGCGGTCAGCGTAATATTTCTGGCTCAATTTATCGTAGCGAATTCCTCCGTGTGAAGCAGAATGAATAAAGTAAATCTCATTTGTGGTGACTTCCGTAATGATGCCAACATGTCCCGGTGATGGGCCTCTGCTGTTGTATCCTTGAAAACAAATCACATCGCCAGGGCGTGCATTTGCTTTAGAAACGGGTGTACCAAAAGTGGTATAACTAGTGGCACTAGCTGGTGTGCTTATACCCAGGGTATGTCCATAGCAATACAGCACAAATCCACTGCAATCGAAGCCCCCAGGTTGTTTACCAGCCCAGCGGTAAGGCGTGCCCAATTGCTTGTCTGCGGTTTGTAAAAGCCTGTTGATTTCTACAATGTAAGTCTTACTTGTATCTTCTTGGTAAACAGCAACAGCAGAATCACTACCAGAGGTATCCGTATAGTTGCCTTTTGCACTATGGGTTAGCGCAAAAATAGCAAGGGACAATATGAATAATTTGCGAATCAGGGCAGGGAGTTTTTAAATGTTGTATAACGGCTTTGGTAGGTATTTCCTGTCTTACCGCCTAGAGTTTGCCACTTATCGGTAATGGCTTGCACCCGATTATCTGGATTGGGGTGGGTACTTAAGAATTCGGGATTACCACCTGTTTGTCCTAGTTGTATCAATTTTTCAAAAAATCCAGCAGCCCCTTTTGCATTATAGCTGGTAGGATAAAGCCAAATTACGGAATATTCATCCGCTTCAGATTCGTTTTTCCTGCTGTAGCTCAATTCTTTAATATTTGCTGCAATGCGCACCAATTGGCCTTTATCTTGGCCAAATACAATATCGAACAATACCTGCAATCCATATTGGCGGGTCATTGCATCGGTACTGTGGCGCTTATCTGCATGGGCCATTTCATGTCCCATAACCCCAGCAAGTTGATCTTCACTTTCTAAGAATTTAATCAATGCTGTGTACACATAAATATATCCACCTGGGGTACAAAATGCATTCAAGGTGGAGTCGTCTTTAATTACACGTATTCTCCATTGAAATTCATTTTTGTATCTTACCAATCCAGTATTTAAGATGCTATCGCGCAAGCCATATACATATTTATAAATGTCAGGCCTTTGGGCAGAATCTATGATGGAGTTTTTAAAGGTTGGGTCGCTTTCCAATTCTGCGCTTACTTGGGCACCTAGAGCAATATCATCTTGAATGCTGAAAATGTTGATATTGCCGTCTTCATCCTTACATGATTGCAAGAAAACCAGCCCGGCTGCAAATCCCACAATTACCAAATGTTTGATTTTCAATTTCATAATTTCAAAATGTGAACAGCAAAAACCATACCTAAAAAGCCAAATAGGTGGATGAGTTGGCTTAAAATGGATAGCCAATTCCGAATGCCAGTGCGGTTTCTCGTTTTACAAAACTCCAGGGATTTACCAAATTTTCTTGGGTAATCATCCACCGTTCACCATCGATTTTACTAGGGTCGCGCAAGGGAATTCCCCAATCTACCCTAAACAGAAAGAAGGTAAAATCGAAGCGGAACCCCAAGCCGGTATTCACTGCCATTTCCTCAAAAATACGCTGTGGCACCAGACTGCTGGCACTTGGTGCAGTTTGTGATTTTCTGCGGATGTTCCAAATATTTCCGGCATCCAAGAACAATGCACTTTCCATAAGGTGTTTGATTACCGTAAATCGATATTCCAAATTTCCTTCAAGTAAAAATTCTCCCGACCGGTCAATCAATGAGTTTGAAGCATCGGTAGTAGTTCCAGGTCCCAGCCGCCTAGGTCGCCACGCCCTTAAACTGTTGCTGCCTCCAATAAAGTAGCGCTTATCGTACGGAATGTATTTGCTATTTCCATAAGGTACCGCAATGCCCGAATTCACGCGCAACGCTATGCTATTCAACTCATCTATATTTTGTTTCAGTCGAATCTCTCCCTCAATTTTTGCATATTGAAAATACTGCAAGCCAAAAAGGGTATATGCTGAGTCACTCCTAAAATTGCTCTCGGTTAGTTTTCTAATGGTGCGGTGTATGTTGCCGCTGCTTTCAAACCCTAGTCGGGTA
>JADYZD010000012.1 GCA_020853295.1 Bacteroidia bacterium
AAGTCATATTCCACAAATAGGTGAAATCTCCTGTCTTGTTCCAAAGGTTATTAAAAATGCGGTAAGCTGCAGTGTCATTGCCGCCTTCAATGAGCAATTTGCCCTTCATTTCCATCAAATAGTCGTTTTTGGGGTTGATGCTAAGGCCTTTATCTACAAAGTATTGTGCAGCAGGACTGCGTTTGGTGCTGCCAGGTACAATGAGGTACATATAATGGTAAATGGCCAAACTATCGTATGCCCAGTATGCTTGACTGCTGTCTAACAACAACAATTTTTGCAGACTGGCTGATGCCTGTGGGTAGTCTGCGGTTTTTACAGCAGTTCGGTACAGGGAATACACATCGTCGATTTCATTTTGTCGGTCATTTTTACGTGCAGTTTGAATGCTGTCCTTCAACTTTTTCAAATCCAGCTGCAGGTTTTGTTGGGCAATTACAGCATCATTGAGTTTTTTTTGGGTGTCGTTTAATTCTGAAGTTTGCAGGTCGAATTTTTTTGTACTCACACAGGCGCTTAATGCAAGCGCCATGGCACCGGTAACTAGGAATTTTTTAAAAATGTGTTGCATGAAAATTATTTGCGCTGCTGTGAGGCCTGTTGAAGGTCATAAATACTGCGTTTTGCAGCGTAAAAATTAGGGGCTATTTTCAGTGCTTCATTCAGCAAATTGGCCGACTCCATAACCTTGTTTTGAACCATAAGGGTGGTGGATTTTAGGTATAAAAATGCAGCTTTTGCGGGAACAGTTTCCCTAATGCGTTCTTGAATATGTTCCAAACGCACGGTTTTATTGTCTGTTGCGGGTTCTGATAGTGCCATTTCAATCATACTGTCAGCAGATTTGTAGTTTTGTTTTGCATGTGCTTGGATGAAAGCCAAAATCCACCAATAGGTATGGTCATTGGTTTTTTTCCACAAACCTTGGAATGTAGATTCCGCTAGATTGATGTTTTGTTCTTCCAACTCCAATTTCGCCTTAATTTCAGCCAAGAAATCGTTTCCTGGATTTGCCTCTAACCCTTTTTGTGCAAAGTATTTGGCGGTATGCGTATTGCGAACTACGCCTGGAGTAAATAGGTACAAGTAGTGGTAGAAAGCCAAACTATCGTATACCCAAGTATTTGCTGCGCTGTCTTCTTTGGCCATTTCCACAAGAAATGTAGCTGCAGATTGGTAATCCTGCGCCTCACGGGCCATTTGGTATGATTTGTTGGATACAGAACCACTTTTCTTTTTATTGGATTGGCAAGCAGTAGGCAACAATAGCACCACTATGAGTGTCAAAAAGGCATAATACAAATTGCGAAGTTTCATTTGACGCGCAAAATAAGTATTTTTGAAAGATTGTTTAACAAAAAAGTAGGATGAGATTAGGGTTTCTCACCCTTTTAACAATTTTAAGCAGTTTCTGTGGCCTTTTTGCCCAAGGCGGAGCCACAATAGAAGTGCTTACAACGGACGTATGCGTGCCGAACAAGGTTTCTATGCGCATTATTAACTGCTCATCTTGTGTAAGTTTTGAGTGGCAAATAGGCTCTGGTACTGCGTTTAAAGCGGCAACCGACCAATATGCATCTATCGTTACTGATACCGGATGGTATGATGTAGCTGTGAGGATAAAAACTTCTTCAGGAGTGGTATTTTTAATTGGAAAGAAGAATGCTTTTTATGGAAGGCTCTCTCCAAAAGCCAAATTCACCACCAGTGATACCCTTTTCTGCAACCGCAGCGATACTGTTTTTTTTAAAGATATTACCCCAAATTCTGTAAAACGCGATTGGCTCATTGATGGTTCCGTGTTTTACAATGCACCTGTAAACATGAGTTACTTGTTTACAGGGAAAACTGGCTACCGCAGTGTATACCTTTCTGTTCAAGACTCTTGGGGCTGCAAGGGGAATATGTTTTTAGATAGTGCAGTAGGGTTTTTTGATTCCATTAAAGCTACACCAGTTCTGAGCAAAAGAACAGGTTGTGCGCCTGCTTATATAGATTTTTCAGCAATTCTAGATACACTTCTGCTTTCGGTAAAAGAAATGCAGTGGAAGTTTCCAGGGGCCAATCCGGCAACTAAAGTGGGTCGAAATCCCAAGGGAATCTACTACGCCAAAGGCGATACTTTTGACTTGGGATTAAAAGTAATTAGCCACCAAGGCTGCAGTTACAGTTATTCATGGAACAATATTATTTTCTTAGGGGATACGGCCATCTTAAAAATTTCTGTTCCGAAAAACAAATTGTGTATTAGTGAGGCTTTTACGGCAAAAGTTACTGGTAACAATACGCCATTCCCGGTTTGGAAAGTATCACCAGCAGCAGCAAAACTTACCACGGGCATAGGCCCAGCTACATTGATTAAATTTTTGGATACCGGTAAATCCAATATCATTATTACTGAAACAAACAACGGTTGTGTTTCTACTGCAAAATACCCATCTCAAGTAGAAGTTCAGGGGCCTAAGGCAGATTTCACAGTACTGGATCCCTATTACTGCAGCACACCTACTTCACTCACATTTACCAACAAGAGTTTACCATCGCCCGGGACAACTACCTATAGCTGGAGTATAGCCCCAAATGGTGGGAGTAGTGTTTCTACTGGCAATAGCAAGAATTTTAGTTATACGTCAAATGTTGCAAAAAGCTATGATATTACCCTAATAGCCACAGGCAGCAACGGATGTGCAGATACAGCTTTTGTTGAAAATGGGGTAAGTTATGGTTTTATCAATGCGGGATTTACAGTAGAACCAGCTCCAGTATGCCCTGGTGGTAAAGTCAAGTTGATTTCTATAGTTGGTGCAGGCTCCCCTGGTAAGTTAAATACCTTTAATTGGACATTTTTTGATGAGAATGATAAGCCGGTTAAAACCAGCACTGTGGTTGAGCCAGAGCATGTATATACCAAAATTGGAAAGTACAATGCCAAATTGGTAGTTTCAAACACTACAGGTTGTAAAGATTCCCAGTTACTGGTAGACACAATCACTGTGGAAGCACCAGTTGTGAATGCTTTCTTAAAAGATACTTTTGTATGTGTAGGTGAACCGCTTTCTGTAGTTGTTAGGGGCAAAGGCAACAATCCGAATTTGCTGGGCTTGTGGCAAATAAAAAATGTCGACTCCATAGTCAGTCCGGTTTTTGGAACGGCAGATTCCCTTGTTTTTTCATTGTATAAAACAGGTAGATGGCAAGCTACTTATACCTTAAAAGATACATCCAGCGGAGGGTGTACTACAGAATTGGTACTCCCAGGTTACATTAGGGCCAGCGGTATTTCTTATGAAGTGGGTTATGATAAAACCTATGGATGTGCACCACTGAAAGTGAATTTGACAGCTAAAATTAGGCACAATGTAAGTTATGAAAAGTCGGGACCGGTTAAATACCTATGGAAAAAGTATCCCAACAGTAACTTATATTTCAGTGACAGTACACAACAAAATCCGGTAGGAACCATGCAGAAGGGCAGCCAACAGTTAAAATTGGTGTATCGCAATGCATCAGGTTGCGCCGATTCAACCAGTTATTATACTTTCAATAGTGGTTTAAATGCGCGTTATTCCCTTAGCGAACCTGCCCGTTGTGTGGGGAAAGCGCTACAGGTATACAACCAAAGCTCGGGCTGGTCTACCTCAGTTAAGTATTTTACAAATGATACTGATGTGGTGTTTTTAACACCGCTAACGGTAAAAGACCCAATTTTAAAATTCAAATCAGCTGGGAATCACCTTATCGGGATCATAGCAAACTCCCCTGGTTGTAACGACACTTGGGTGAACTCCATCTCGGCTTTTAAAGTAACTGCCGACTTTTTTACACC
This sequence comes from Bacteroidia bacterium, assembly GCA_020853295.1. Classification (GTDB taxonomy): domain Bacteria; phylum Bacteroidota; class Bacteroidia; order NS11-12g; family UBA955; genus JAGXTF01. The sequence goes on from JADYZD010000012.1 coordinate 3,827, forward strand.
CGACAGTGTGGTGTATTGTGCACCGAAACTGGTGAAATTTTATAATACCACCAATACCACTCTGTTGAATTATTGGAAATTTGGAGATGGAGATAGTGCAACTACTTGGTTTAATGAAACTGCCGGGCATTTGTATGTAAAAAACAATACAAATCCGGGATACGACATACAATTGATTGCCCAAGATGGCAATGGTTGTCGTGATACACTGCTCCGCAAAGGATATTTGCGCGTTGTAGGGCCTATTCCTGATTTTACCACTACCAACACGAACGGATGCGAACCTCTGAAAGTACAGTTTAAAAATTCCAGTAGGGATTTTAACAAAATGTTTTTGGATTACGACAACGGGGTAGTTCTTGATTCCAACCAACTTGGTGTTTATGGTTATCGGGTTACCGATAAATCGTTGATGGTGCAAGATTTTATACCACGCCTTTTGCTTTACGACTCATTTGGTTGCTCAGCATTATTTGTAGGTAAAGATACCATTCGTGTTAAAAAGAGTGCTGAAGCATTACATACTTTTAGCTCTATAAATTTTTTGAGAAATACTGAAGGATGCGCCAATGATTTATTGGTGAAATTTGGAAATAAGAGCCGTTTTTACTCGCGTATTTTTTGGGATTTTGATAATGATGGCAAAGTAGATTTGCAAAATCAAAATAGCCCCACCTATGCTTATTTAAAACCAGGGGTTTTCTATCCCATTATTGTTGCCGAACACCCCAATGGTTGCAGGGATACTTTCCAAAGAGACTCAATTGTAGTTTGGGATCCACCAGTGGCAGATTGGACCAGCAACACAGATTCCTCCTGCGTAATAAATCCTGTTCTTTTTTACAACAAAACCACTTCTGCATATCCCATAGTAAAATATGATTGGAATTTTGGTGAATTGCCGCTGTATACCGACACCTCCACTTCACCAAATCCGGTTTGGAAATATTCTACCCCATTTAACCATGCAGTAAATTTAGCTGTTATTGATGCAAAGGGCTGTCAGAACCAGGTATCCCGCAATATTTACATAAACGACACTGCTGGTCCGGCTAGGCCTGACTTGGCATTTATCACTGTAAGAGACAACCAATGGCTCGATTTTTACTGGCAACGCAGCAAATTGGGCAATTACATGACCTATCATGTGTATTTAGATAGTTTGGGGTTTTGGGAAAGGTACAATTCAAGCAACAGAAGTGACACCAGCTTTTCTGCGTTTTATGGCAATGAACCCAGAAATAGGCGGTTTTGCTTTTCACTAACTATTGAAGATACCTGTCATCAAAATGGGAAATATGCTGTAAGCCATTGCTCCATGGTGCTGCGAGATTCTGCATTTGAACCCTTTAACATACAACTTGACTGGCTTTCTTACGATTGGTGGAGTACTGAATTGAGCCATTATGAAGTATTTAGGGCCCCACAGGGAAGTACCAATTTTGTTAAAATAGCCGATGTAAAAAATACAAGACAACGCTATACCGATAGTTTCTTGTGCGACAGTACATACTGTTATTACATAGAAGCAGTGCACCGAAATCGGATTTGGCGTTCGCGCAGCAATATGGTTTGTAAAAAGCCTATTTATACCAAACCCGATAGTTTTGTGAACACCACATTGGCAACGGTTCGCATGAACGATCACTCCGAAGTTTTTTGGCAACCTTACTATAAATATTACCGCAGGTTCTCTTTTGAATTGCAACGAAGTTCATCAGGCACTCCAGGTTCTTTTGCAAAAGTGATTGAATTGGGAGGCACAAAATATGAAGATATGGCTGCGTCTGTTCAAGACAGGATAAATTTTTATAGGGTAATTTTTAAAGACCATTGACATCAAGAATCGCGGCCCGGTTCTGTTTCCAATACCATTTGGCTGCAGTCGGCTTCTCAAAACCGAAACAGTACAGCCTTAACTTGGAACCCCTATAATTACTGGCATAGTGGAGTAAAAGAGTATAATTTGCAGCTCAAAGATCAGGCAGGAGTTTTTCAAACCATTAGAACGATTGGAGGCGGCATTACTAAAGTAGACAGCATTAATATTGAATCATACCAACTTGATTCTATATGTTTTAGGGTATTTGCTGTGAAAGACAGTAGTACTTTTGATACTTCTTGGTCCAATGAAGTTTGTTTGGTACCCTCATCTTACGTTTACGTGCCGACTGCCTTTAGCCCAGATGACAACCGCCTAAATGAGATATTTAAGCCCGTATCCGCCTACATCCATCAAAATTCTGACGACCCCAATGAACGGTATGAGTTTAGGATTTACAACCGTTGGGGACAATTGGTTTTTGAGACCAATGATCCAAAATTGGGCTGGGATGGCAGGTTTGGTGGGGAGTTGTCTCAAACTGGACTGTATATCTGGAGCTTAAAAGCATTGGGATTTGATGGGGTTCCCCACCGAATTAATGGAACTGTTTATTTGATGCGCTGATTCCATTTTATCGGGTTAAATTTGCAACCCAGATTTTTATGTTTGATAATTTACAAAACAA
>JADYZD010000013.1 GCA_020853295.1 Bacteroidia bacterium
ACCGCTTCTGTAAGCAGTGTTTCTAACACCAATATTAATGTGTATCCAAACCCTGCTGGCGACTACTTTAACATCTACACCGGAAACAGCACTGGTACTTATACCATTGTAAACTTGCAAGGCAAAATCATTACCCAAGGCAATGTTGAAGGAGAAACCAAGGTTTCTACCACCAACTGGGCTGAAGGTGTGTACCTTGTTAAAACCCAAGTTAACGGTACTCAAATCACTACCAGAGTGGTGATAACAAGACAATAAGACCCTAGAGGTCCTATAAATCTCTCATTCTTAGCCGTTTCACTGAATAGTGAAACGGCTTTTTTAATGCTAAAAAAACATGGTAATTGAGAATTTAAAGTACCTTTGCACTGCTTTATTTTATGCAACGCCAAACAAACAATCAAATTCTCGTTCCTACCGATTTTTCTGAGGTAGCTAACAATGCATTAAACCACGCTGTTACTGTAGCCAAAGCTTTCAAAAACAGCATTACCCTACTCAGTATTGTAGAAGAAAACTTCCTGAGTGGCCTGTTTTCGGGCAACCAAGGCGAACTCGTTAAAGAAGCCATCGAAAACCGCTTGGAAAAACTTGCCACCGAAATTCGCAATACTTACAATGTAGAAATCCATACCCGTATTGAATCGGGTCGTGTGTACAAAGTGATCTCCGACATTGCCAATGCCGAAAATTTCGACTCCATCATCATGGGCAGCCATGGCGCTAGTGGTTTCGAACAAGTGATTGGCAGCAATGCCTCTCGCACCATACAATATGCAAAAGTGCCGGTAGTAGTGGTGAAAAACCAACCCATCCGCGAAGGCTACAAAAAAATCATTATGCCTATCGACTTGTCTATTGAGTCGCGCCAAAAAGTAGAATGGGGCGTACATGTAGGTAAAATGTTTGATTCTGAAGTGCATATCGTTTACACGGGGAGCAGCGATGAATTTACCAGCAACCGCATCCGTGCTACCATTAAACATGTGGAACACGACCTTACTGCGGCCAATGTGAGGTTTGTAACCTCTGAAATTGAAGACAAAATGCTTGAAAATTTTGCTACAGAAGTATTGTCTTATGCCGAAAATGTAAAAGCAGACTTGGTTTTGGTAATGACACATACCGAAAAAGGCCTAACTGAAAGGGTTATTGGTACCCTTACCCAACAGTTGGTAAACCGCAGTGAAAACATTCCTGTAATGTGCATCTACCCCACTGAAACTGGTTTTACTTACGATTATTAATCCAATTCAAATTCCATAAAAAAGAGGCTGTCCAAAAGCATTGGCAGCCTTTTTTGTGCTTCCCTAAATATGAATATATGTATTATAGAAACGGCTCCAACAAGGATGGGTGCTGTGTGGAAAATCGACAGAAATACCCAATGAACAACCCCGCTGGCCACAAAACGGGCAGGGGTTGGAGGTGTGCGTTGTAATCAGCTAATGAGTGAATGACTCCTCTGTAGTCTATTTTACATTGGAATGGGAACACTTGCACAGAACCCTGGAAGGGTTCATCACTTATGAACAACGCAAAGTTACAGAAGGTGTTTGACGGATATTTTGCCAGCGTTAGCTTCCTCACCCGTCAGTTTGGAGTACCAACCTGCCACCCTCTCCATTCGTGGAGAGGGATTATAAGGCAAATGTTTTTGGCAAAATATGTGACAAACCCAATAACGAAAATCATGTCAAGAAATGCAAAGAGAAATAAGGCAATTTTTTTGGCAAAATATGTGCAAACCCTAAAATGATAATCAAGCCCATACACACTGAAATGAAAAAGCAAACATCACATGGCTGCTAATTGACAACAATACTGTGAATTGCCATTTTTCCTCACCCGCCTGATATAAAATCAGGCACAGTCTCCCTGAATGGAGAGGGTGGAATTCCGATACATTAACGGATTTATCACCATGTCGAAAATCCACAACCCCAGCGGGGTTGAACATTTTTAACAACGCAATGTTATAATGGGTGTTTGGCGGATATTTTGCTGGCCTGAGCCCGCAAAATATGTGACAAACCCAATAACGAAAATCTTATCTAAAATAGGCCAAATAAAAATCCAGGACTTTCTGAACAACCTCTTTTTGTATTCCGATTTTTTAGAAGTCAAAAATCACCCCAATCGTAGGCAAAACTGTTCCCGTTGAATTCGGCAAATAATCCGCTTTGTACCTGCTGGGATTCCCGCTATCGGTTACCAAACTTCCGTCAGGATTTTGTGCCGCAATCAAAGTATTCGGTCCCAAATACTGGGTGTTGAACAAGTTCTGAATATCGATATACAGGTTTAATGAACTGCGCTTGAAATACCACACCTTATCCACCCGCAAATCCAATTGGTTAAAGTTGCCCAACCTTCCCGTATTCAGCAAATTGTAGTTGGGCAATGCAATACCACGTATATCCCAGTTGGCCTTTTCCAATGAAGCCGCCTCGTCTACTGGCGTAAATGGCCTTCCGGTAACCAAACGCCATTTGGCCCCAATTTCCCAGTTCCGTTTCAATTTGTACCCACCTGTTAGGCTAAGGGTGTGCCTGCTGTCCCAAGATGAGGCTACCAAATCCCCTTTTTTGTCTTCAAAAAACGACCATACCAAAGTGTAACTCAAAATGCCGTACAAGCCTGTTTTGCTTCTGCGCTGAACCAAAAATTCAGCTCCATAAGCTTGGCCTTTGCCCGATGAAATTATAGGCTCATTGCCCAAAACTGAAAAATCAGTGCCCAGATTTCCCAAACTGATGGAATCACGCACCGAGAATGGGTAATTGCTGTACTTTTTATAAAAACCCTCTAAAGTAATTTTGGTTTCTGTGCCTTTATTAAACTGAAATCCAGCAACTGCCTGCTGCGATACTATGTATTTCAAACGGTCTTTGTTCGCCAAAGCACCATTGGTATCGCGGTAGCCCAAAATGGTGTAAGAAGGCAATTGCCTAAACTGTCCCA
>JADYZD010000014.1 GCA_020853295.1 Bacteroidia bacterium
ACCATAAATGAAGCGGTTGAATATGGAATTTCTTTGGTTCCTTCTAACAAGCTACCACCTTTGATGTTCATTTGAATGGTAACCATTGGAGTTTCAGAAAACTCGGTTCCCAAAATTTCAAGTCCGTTGGCCAATTTTTTACGGTAAATTTTTGGCACTTTTACAGCCACTGCAGCAGCTGGTTCAGGGCGAACAGAACGGTCAAAATTGTCTTTTACAGGAACATGTTTAAGGTTTGCATATTCAGCCTCAGCCACTGCGTTTTGGTAATTGGCATTGGGGTTCATGCTTTCATAGCGCATTTTTTTCTTTTCTTCATCGGTAGTGCCTTCAACTGGTGGTTCTAACACCACTGTAGAAGCAAACTTGCCTTTGATGTATTTGCGGTAAACGCGCATAATATCTTCACGCTTCAAATTTTTGTACCTGTTGGCATCATCCTGCAAGTTAAATGCAGTGCCATCGGCCTTTTTCAAATTGTTCAAATACCAGTAATTGCTTATGTAGTTGGCTTTGTTGCTCACATCTTCTAAGCCACCATTGTATCCGCTAAGAATATTGGCAATGGCGCGGTTTAAGTCATCGTCGCTAAAATTCGCATATTCAAAACTGTCTACCACAGTTTTAAGCATGTTTTGCAATTGTTTAATGTCAGACCAAGGGTAGCCCACCAAAACAAAAGAGAATTCCCCGGCAAGTTCGTGGTTGATGGTGCTCAAAGGATTGTTTGTGCAATTTGCTTGCAGCGCCCATTCTTGGTCGATGAATTTTTTGTACATCACAGAATTGCGGGTTCCGCCCATCAAATAGGCCAATACGTCCATGGCAGCTTCGTCTTCATGCAAAGCAGTTGCAGCAGGATAGGTGGTATACACCAATGGTACATAAATATTGGGGTCGGTATAACCTTTAATGGTATTCTCTTTTAAGCGCACTGGAGCCACACGTTGTTTTTTTACTTCAGGACAAGGTGTAAAGCTGCCGAAATATTTCTCTACCCATTTCACCACTTCGGCAGGATTTACATCACCCGATACAATTACACAGGCGTTGTTGGGTCCGTACCAACGTAGGAAAAAGTTGCGCAAATCGCTGCTGTCAGCACGGTCAAGATCATCTACAAAACCAATGGTAGACCAGCTATAAGGGTGCTCAGCAGGATATAAGTTTTGGTCTTTTACCTCCATTAAAAAACCATAAGGCACGTTGTAGCGCTGGTCTTTTTCATTTTTTACTGTACTGCGTTGAACTTCAAATTTTTTGTTGGTATAGGCTTCTAAAAACAAACCCATGCGGTCTGCTTCCATCCATAAAGCCGTTTCGGTAAAGTTGCTCGGAAAAGTTTCGATATAAACCGTTCTGTCGCGGGTGGTATTTCCGTTTACTTCCCCACCATACCTTTTAATCAATTCAAAATGTTCTTCGTCTTTTACGTTTTTAGAACCTTGAAACAGCATGTGCTCAAAGAAGTGAGCAAATCCTGATTTACCTGGCGTTTCACGTGCTGAACCCACATGATAAGAAACGTTGATGTGGGTAACAGGATCAGAATGGTCTTCGCTGATGATTAGGGTCAAACCATTTGGCAATTGGTACCTTTCGTAAGGAATAACCAATTCACCTGGTTTTGATTCTACTTTTTCTACCAGCGTGGCCTGAGCCATTGCGCTTGTTGAAAATGCAACCGCCACAGCGGCCAAGAATAATTTTCTCATATTCATATCTATGGGTGCAAATCTAATAAGATGGATTGTAATCGTTGTGCAAAGATTTGACCAAATAACAGATTTTGGCGATAATGACATTTAACTTTCATTTCTACTCTCTTTATATTGTCGTAAATTTGCAGTCTATCCGTGAGGCGTGTAGCTTTCTTTTTCGCTGTTTTTCTCTCCCAATATTCCTCTTTGCTCGGTCAGGGCAGTAGGTCGTTGTTGGGTACAGAGTTTTGGATGACCTTTACCGAAAATGTGTATTTGGCCAAAGACTCAGTGCAGCATGTAATTGTAACCCCTCTCACCCGCGACACGGTGCGGATTTACAATCCACAATTGAACCTTACAGAAACCTTTCCTGTAAGCCCAGGCAGGCAAAACAACCTAACCCTAAACAAACTCAGTTACTGGTATAGCCCACTTTCTTTTGGTGCCCAAGGCACTGGTGTGCGCATAAGCAGCAAACGACCCATGCAGGTGCAAGCTGTAAATACGGTAGATGGTAGCATGGATATTACTTCCCTCCTACCCAAATCTGCCATTGAAAATGCCCGAGAATATTTGGTAAACAATATTGGGGGAGACGATGGAAAACAAAGTCAGGTGGCCATTATAGCCATGGATACAGGTACTACCAATATAGAAATAGTGGCAGGGACCGACCTTACTGGTTTGGGGGGCACAGGCACCATCATTACCCGTAAACTGAAATTTGGACAAGTATATGTAGTTCAGGCTTTGGGCAATCAGGATTTGTGCGGCACCCGCATTAAAGTAACAGGCTCTTGCAAGCGCATTGCCGTATTCTGTGGTACCCGCTGTTCCGCATTTCCTGGCAATAGTGGCTGCAACAGTTGCGATGCCATGTACGAGCAACTTTGGCCAATTGCACTGTGGCAAACCCGATTTTTTGTACCTGCTGTCCCTGGCAATACAAAGTATAGTATTAAGGTTTTGGCGCAATCTGCCAATACTTCTGTGTTTTTTGGGGGTGTGCTAGAAAAGGTACTTAATGCTGGTGAAACCTATGTAAAAGAGATCTCTGGGGTATTGTTATTGGAATCAGACAAACCGGTAAATGTAATGCAAGTATTGCACAGTGCTGGCTGCAATGGTGCGGTACCCATTACCATGGGCGATCCTTCTATGGTGCAAGTAGCCGGTACCAACCAAAAGGTCAATAGTGCACTGTTTTCAGTTTATAGAAATACCAATTTCACCCACCACTTGGTGTTGTGGTTTGAGCAAATTCCCAAACCTACTGCAACCATAAACAAAGTTTCCATATCCCCCGCCCTGTATATACAATCGTTAATTGGCGGTAAAAGTTTTTGGCATGCTACGGTATCCGTGACTTACAACAAAACATGGGCATTGGAATCCGATTCTAATTTTGTTGCATACCAATATGGGATGGCTACAAATTCAAGCTATGCCATGCTTTCTGCCGCCTCATTCGAACGCAGTGATGTGGATTTTAATATGCAACCCGCTGTGCTGTGTGATAGGAACAAACAAGTGTTGTTCGCTAGTCGTGGGGATAGTGTGGGAAGTATTTCATGGTCGTTTGGTGATGGTAATTTTGACACTGGTTTTACAAGCAGCCATGGGTATGGCCAAAGCGGTACTTTCAATGTGCAAATGCTCAACACCCGCAATGGTACTTGTCCCGATACAGTTTCTCGTTTGTTAATGATATATGATGGGCCACAACCCATTTTGCCAAAGGATACCATGCCTTGTATTGGTGTTCCGGTGCGAATAGAATTGCCATCAGACAAAGGGTATATTTTTACCTGGGAAAACGGCAGCACTTCTTATTTGCGCACCATTTCCTCTAACCGCACAGCGATATTGACGATTGCCGATACAAATGGATGTAAAATAGCGGATACCATGAAGGTGGAGTACCGTGACTGCAATATTTATGACCTGCGCTTGGCCAATGTATTTACTCCGGGAAAAGATGGGTTTAATGATGTTTGGAAAGTGTTCTATACAGGTTATACCGGTGTGCATGTTCGCATTTTTAACCGCTGGGGCGAAACCGTTTACATCTACGACTTGCCAAATGGCGAGCACTGGAACGGACAAGTTCACAACCAATTTATCGATTGTCCAGAAGGGGTATATTTTTACCAAATAACAGCTAAGGCCAAAAATGAAAGTGATGATAAGGTGGTCAATGGCGCTATACACCTCATCAGAGAATAATGGAATGGGATTTTAACCCAATTTCCCCAAATACTCATTTGAGTCCCTACGGCCTGATTTTTATTTGAGACTCAGATTCCGTTCAAAAGCATTAACCTCAAATGCGTTAGGTTAATTTGAACACAGTATTGCTGCAGTTGCTTTGTCAGCACTTCGTCAAATACACTAAACTAACGGTTGTTATTCTGTAATTTTATTCAAAATTTGTTGCAACAATTACGATATATGAATAGACAGATACTCAAAACTTTATTACTCACTTCAGGCTTTGCAGTGATTTTTATTAGCAAAACCAACGGAACTGGACCTGGCGCGGGTTATACCAATGCCCCATCCGAAAGCAATTGTGCTACTGGCGGTTGCCATGCTGGAGGTCTAACGACCAGCGGTACTCCTTATAATAGGATTACCTTAAAAATGAACCTTACGGGTAACGGTTACATCCCAGATTCTACATATGATTTTGTATTGCACCACAAAGAATCAGGCATGGCCTCTTCTGGTTTTCAAATCGTATGCTTGGCAGAGTCTACCAGCAAAAATGCAGGTACATTCTCCAATCCTGATAGCAGAACCCAGTCAATGTCTTTAACCGTGAATTCTGATCCTCGTTCGTACCTTGGGCATACCGGCAGTTCTACATCCAGTGGCGATTCTAGTTCTTATAAAATTAGGTGGAAAGCACCGAGCAGCAATGTTGGAAATGTGCGTTTTTACGTAACCTTTAACAAAGGAAATGGCCAAAGCAATACTACAGGGGATGTGATTTATGCCAAAACATGGAGCATCGGTCCTTCTTCATTATTGCCAACAGCAAAAGCCAAAATTAAAGACGCTTTATATTGTACCAATGTGAATTTGACATTCGGCACCACATCAACAGGTAAACCCACATCTTGGCGCTGGGAGTTTTATGGAATTAATTCCAATCCAAATATCCCAATTATTAAAACAGATTCAGCACCGGTGCAATCTTTCTCCGTTTTGAAGAAATATATGGTAGTGCTTGCAGTTAAGAACAATAAAGGTATTTCTCCACCTGACACCTTTTATTTCACTCCCATTGCTGGAGCAGGCAATCCTGTGCTTACTCCTTCTACTACCAGTCAAATTTGCAAAGGCGATAGTTTGCAATTGAGCTGCAACAGCTTGGCAGGCCATAGTTATTTGTGGAACCATGGTCCAACAGCTAGAATTATTAAAGTAGCAGATTCAGGAAATTACTCAGTGCAGGTTACTGCACCCAACGGCTGTAAAAGAACATCTGCACCTACAAGGGTTTTGGTTAACCAATTGCCAGGTGTACAGATTCTTAAATCATTTTCGGGCGACACCATTTGTTCTAATGTGCCCTTTAAATTGGGTGCTTTGGTTACTTCAGGTACAGCCGATTCTTTTAGCTATACCTCTAAAGGCGGCCCTTACCAAAAAGCAGATAGTTTGAACCAAACACTTGCTTCTGGTTCTGCAACCTATGCTGTATATGCCAAAAATTCTAAAGGTTGTGTAAGCCTGCCTTCAAGTATTACGATACACGCCAAAGCTAAATCTACTGGTCCGGCTTTGAGCTCTAGCAACATTACGTTTACTGGCTTTACCGTAAATTGGTCTGCAGTATCTGGTGCCACAGGCTATAAAGTTTCTGTGGATAGTGGTAAAACCTTTACCAACCCAAGTTCTGGTAGCAATGGCCTTTCGCATGATGTTACAGGCTTGTTGGGCAACAAAAGCTTAAATGTATTGGTTTATGCTGTTACCAATGGCTTGTGCAACCAATCTGAGACTTCCAACATTACCGTAAAAACCAAATCTTGCACACCTATTGATTACACCATAACTCCTGAAAAAACCTCAGTTTGTAAAAACGGGCAAATTAAGGTGGTATTGGGCAAATTGAAAGGCATGAAAATAGGCATTCAAGTAAACGGTGTGTTTAAAGGTACCGATACCATTCAGTTTGTAACTGTTTCCTCATCTGGTAATTATGATTTCAGCGTAATCGATTCCAATGCATTGTTGTGCGGTTACACTACCCAACCAGCCATTGCTTTTACGGTTTTAGAAGTGGGAACTCCGGTTTTGAGTCCTTCTACCCCATTCACTGCTTGCAGCAACACTACAGCAGCAATGCCAGTAACCATCGATGCAGATGCAAACATCGATTCATTATTCTATTACCAAAACAATGTGCTTAAAAGTGCTGGCAAATTGTTTAGCCATACTTACACTGTAGCCAATGGTGATTCAGTTTGGGCGGTTGCTAAAAATGCAAGCGGTTGCGTAAGCCCAGCTGGCAACAAACGCAAAGCCACTGTTACACCGCTTCCAAATTCAGGTTTTACTACCTCCAATGTACAATTCAGCTATACGTTTACCGCTGCAAATGGCAATGGAACACAAAAATGGAAAGTGGGCAACGACAGCAGCGATATTGCCAATCCAACTTTTGATTTAACTTCCTTTAAAAACGACTCTGCAACAGTTGAACATACCGTTACAGAAAACGGCTGCAGCAGCACTACAAAACTTAATGTATTTGTTCCCGATTTCTCTGGCATTAAAGTAAAAACCATACCTGGTGCCAGATTGTATCCAAACCCAGCTGCTGAGATTTTGAACATTTACCTGCCACAGGTAAAAACCACTGCATCCATTGAAATTTACAACCACGTAGGCCAATTGGTATTGGCTGGTAATTTGCTGCAAGGCAACAACGTATTGGCTACAGACATGTTGCCAGCCGGTGTTTACCAGTTCAAAATAATGGCTGATAAGAAAGAGACTACCGGTAGCATTATTATGGAGAGGTAATTTTCCTTTCTGTAATTTTAAAAGGTCCGCCACAAACCAGCGGGCCTTTTTTTATGCCCTAAAGGATCTACAACTTTTCTAAGGTAGCTGTTATATTGGGGTAACGAAATTCAAAACCTTCATCAAGCAGTTTTTTGGGCAGTACCCACCTGCTTTTTAATATCAATTCGGTTTCAGTATGTATCATTTTCGCACCCAATTCTAATAACCATTTTGGAGTATCAATACCAAAAGGCATGTGGTAGCGTTTTCGCAATGTTTGCATAAAAACTGCATTGGTAATGGGATTTGGAGAAGAAAGGTTGTAACTGCCCTGGCAATGTGGATTTTGAATAAGAAATTCAATGGCCTTAACAACATCCCATTCATGAATCCAACTAAACATTTGCTTGCCATTGCTCATTTTGCCCCCAAGTCCCAATTTTGTGAGTCGCTTAAACGGAACCATTACTCCACCATCAGCACCCAGTACTATGGCAGTGCGCATGGCCACTTGTCGCAAATCAGGCCTTTGAAAACTGTAAAATGCAGCTTCCCATTGCTTACAAACATCTACAGAAAAGCCAGAACCGAATTCTCCTGTTTTTTCATCCTGTGGCCTGTCTTCAGCATGTCGGTAAATGGTTGCCGATGCAGCATTCAACCAGATTTTGGGTGCCTGTTTAAGGCTGAATAATGTTTCACCCAAAATGCGGGTACTGTCTAGTCTGCTGCTGAATATTTTGGCTTTATTGGCCTCAGTGTACCGGCAATCCACGCTTTTACCACATAAATTGATCAAAGCCAAGGCACCTTCCAATTCCTGCTGCCATTCTCCGGGCGATTTTCCATCCCAAACTATATATTTTGCCCTGACATTGGTCTTTACTGGAATCGACCTTACCAGGGCTACAATTTGGTAATTGCTTGGCAAATGTGCAATAAGGCTGCGGCCAATAAAACCGTTGGCTCCGGCGATGACTATTTTGTTCATAGGTTTTTAAAAATGATAAAGAACAATACAATTCGAAACACCACCCAACTGTAGCTGAGCCATTGTGGCAAATTGGATATTTTTATGCGGCGGGCGTGTTCCATATACATCCACATAATTACAGCTCCCAATAAGGCTATGGTTAAAAAGGGCTTGTTTGCAAAGTCGGGCAAAAAGTGCAGAACTGTATTGCCTAGTAACAACATCAAACCGCCTAAAAAGCCTACAAATGCCAAATGTCCCCAATATTCGTAAATGAACTTGTGCTTTCTGGTGATTAACAGCAACAAGGCCTGAAACAACAATTGGGCTGCAAACATATAGCTTTCTCTAAATGGCAAATTTGTATAATGGGTAATGGATTGAAAGTGCTGAGAAAAATAGCTACCGGCGGTCCATTCTACACCTGCCATGCACAGAAATACAAAAACCATACGCAACAGCCAGTTTTCATCGGGAAAACAGGATAAAAACTCATGTTTGTAGGTGGGCGCAATGATTTTGCGGTTGTAACTGATAAAGTTGTACAATAGGCCAAAAATACGGCTGAATACTTTTATTGTGGCAAATTGCTTTACCCAGTTCCAGCGCTGGGAAACAATTTCAACCAAACTTTCAACACCATACCAAACCTTTCCGGTTTCTTTATTCAACAAAGCTATTTGGTTCCTAGCCTTGCTCATATCTACCACTTGCCGGGTATATGGCCCAGCTTCTGTGTAGGCCTGTTTCTCCCCTTTTTCCAGCAGACCCATTTCTTCAAATTTTCCGGTATACCAAGTGCAAAGTTTGCAATCGGCATCGTACAGCAATATGCGCTTTGTCTTATTCATAGTTGTGGGTGTTGTTTTGTAAATCATGGGCATTGGTATTCATCAATTGCTTTAAATCCTTCCATTGACTTATGAAATAAATCACAGCTATAATTGGAGATGTAAGAATCAACCAATACAATCCTATAAAGA
>JADYZD010000015.1 GCA_020853295.1 Bacteroidia bacterium
AAAGGAGAGAAACCCTGGGGAGGCAATATTGTTGAACCCATTGCCATAGGGTCTTATACGCTTGGCGCAGGATTTGGAGTTAGTTTGGGCCCAGTTGAAGTGGGCATAAAGGCCAGGACAACCATAGTTGGTGCATTCGATGAAGGTCTAGGAACAGAAATGGGTTTGGATCCGTTTGTTAAACGGACTTATGCATATTCCGAACTTGGCTTGCATGCCCATGTCCGGTTGTGGGGAAAATAAACGGCAACACACCACAGTGATGTTATTCCACAGGAATTGCCAATAATCCTTTAAATTAAGAATTCAATCTGGTTTCTATATTTTGAATGATATTGTTGCAGGCTGTTCTGCCTTCACCTATCAAATTCTTTGCCTTTGCGGTAATCTCTGCAGCCCATGCCTTATCATCCAAACTTTGGGCATTGATCAACACATTCATCCAAGCGCCTTGCATCGCGGTTTGCAAGCATGCAACCCCTACACCCGCATCGCTTAATGAATTGGGGTTGCCCTTTTCTGCCATTTCCTGCAACAGGGGTATGGCAGATATAGCTGTTTCCAATGTGCGGTAAGGCACTTCAGTGGCGTATTTACTGGCTTCCTGAATGGCTGCTTTGCGGTGTTTCTTTTGTTCGTCGGTATCTTTAGGCAAACCAAATGCATCCATAATGGAATTAAATGCCCTGGTGTCTTCGTCTACCAATGCCAGCATGTGGTCTTTGATTTTTTGTCCGGTTTCTGCCCATGGACTAAATTCAGCGGTGCGGCTTTCCCAACCGCGTTTGCTTGCCGACAAATTGGCCACCATAGTACCTAAGGAAACGCCAAATGCGCCAACGGCTGCAGCTACAGAACCACCCCCTGGTGCTGGACTATCAGATGCCGTTTCATTCGCAAAACCTTTCACGGTTAGTTGAATGAGTTTTTCATTATTGGCATCTTTCAACAAATACTCTATTATTTTCTTTTCTGGATGAAATGGACCCAACTCATCAAGCCCCATGCTTTTTACTGCGCACCAAATAAGTTCACTCTCGCTTACGCCAGTGCTTAAACCTTGTTTTTCTAAAAAGTATTTTCCTGCCAACAACAAAGGTTGCAATGGAATTAAACCCACCAATTCGCTGCCTGTTACCCGCGCGCCGCGTTCATCGGCACTTTTGCGGCATTCCTCAAACACTGCATGCAGCGGTGTGGCATGGTAGTTTGTAAGGTTAATGCTGATTTGGGCCATTTGGTATTCTTCAATATACCAGCCTATGGCTTTTACATGTTTTAATTTGCCGGGTATGCGCACTTGTTCCCCGTTTTCATCCAATTTTATTTTTCCTGTGTACGGGTTGCCATCCCGCACCACGCGTCCAGCTTCTCTTACATCAAAAGCAATTCTGTTTGCAATTCGCGTGCTTTTGGTATTTAAATTTACATTGTAAGCAATTAAAAAATCGCGGGCACCAATAACAGTAGCACCGCTTTTTTCAGGAAAAACGGCAGGTCCAAAATCGGGTTTCCACTCTGGCAACTGTATTTTATCAAAAAAGCCTTCGTACTCTACAGCCCTAATTACACTGAGGTTGTTTCTATCTTTATTTGATTGTGCGTATTCGTACAAATACACAGGAATATTCAATTCTGAACCTACTTTTTGGCCCAATTTTTTGGCCCATTCAGCAGTTTCTTCCATGCTGATGTTGCTCACAGGCACCAGTGGACAAACGTCGGTAGCCCCCATCCTTGGATGTTCTCCAGAATGTTTGCTCATATCTATGATTTCAGCGGCTTTTTTTATGCCTAAAAATGCCGCTTCAATTACATGTGCAGGTTCACCTACGAAGGTCACAACAGTGCGGTTGGTGGCCTTACCTGGGTCTACATCCAGCAAGCGGATTCCCTCCACAGATTCAATGGCATCGGTAATTTGTTTAATAATATGCAGGTCACGGCCCTCGCTAAAATTCGGCACGCATTCCACTAACTGTTTTTGCATGCGACAAAGGTAGCACTTGGGCCGTTTTCTTACAGCCCTTATGCAATTTTTCTCTCAGCCTTTTTTAGTTGCAGGAATTCGGACAGAATGCTGCTGCACCTGCATTTCTCAGGTATAGCGTTTGCCCATTTGCTGTGCCACCCATAAAAATAACCGAAATGCTTTGCGTGCTGGGGTCTTTGCAAAACCTAAAACTTACCGTATTTGAGGCAGGAGGTAGGCTGTTGCAAATTTCTTGCAATGCCGCTTTATCGATATCCCCACCAATAGGGCCTCCAGGAAAAGCTGCGCTGAGTGAGTCGTATTGCTTTTGGGTTAACGCCACACTTACAGTTGCTGAATTTTGAATTTCACACCTTAGCGGACAAAAAGCATCGCCACTGCCGCCGTTTCGCAAGTATTTGGAATGGCTGGCGGATTGCAAAAATCCTTTTTCACCCGCAAACATTAAAGAAGTGGAATTGTACAAATTGTCGGAACAAATGCGCATGTGTACATAATCTTTACCACTTCCCATATTGTCAATTAATTCCAGCAATTCGGCCTTGCCAATTTTGCCCCCCAAACTGGCAGTGGGACTGGAAACTTGGTAAGCGGCAGTAAGGTTGTTAAACTGTGTTTCTGTAATTCTTACAGCCAACTTGTAATTGGATTCTGAAGAGGAAACCGACAATCGTTGGGGTTTTTTTAAAGAGGTTGTGCCCACAAAAATCAAGACCGCGGAAGCCACAAGGGTAAATGTGTGTTTCATGCTTTAGTGCTTGCAAAATAACCTTGTTTGCAGATTTTAGGCAATGTTTTTTAGACCAAAATGTCCAACCTTCGGCCCTAATCCCCAATTATAAGTTTTCGCGATTTCTGTGAGTGCATTGAAATGGATACCAAACCTGCATTTCAATTCACGATTTTCAGCATCAATTGTGCCCAAATACATTGAAATACCCCGTAAAAGAAGTACTTTTGCAGCCCGTTTTATGACCCTTATAAAATCTATTTCCGGAATCCGTGGCACCATTGGCGGTATAGCCGGAGAAAATCTTACCCCAGTAGATATTGTTCACTTTTCTGCCGCATTTGGTTCTTGGATTCTTTCAAAAAATGAAGGCAAAAAATTGGTAATAGGAAGGGATGCACGCATTTCTGGCCCTATGGTGCAGTCACTCATTACCAGTACCCTTGTAGCCATGGGTTTTGAGGTGGTGGATTTAGGCCTTGCTACCACCCCTACAGTTGAGGTGGCCGTTACCGAAGAAAAAGCCGCCGGTGGAATTATTGTTACTGCCAGCCACAATCCCAAACAATGGAATGCACTTAAATTGTTGAACAATCGCGGTGAATTTATTTCTGAAGCTGATGGTAAAATGCTTCTAGAAATTGTGAATGAAGGCAGCGCGCAATTTGCTCCAGTAGATGAATTGGGCAGCATTGCCCAAAAGGATTTTTTAGACCGTCATATTGAAATGATTTTGGCCTTGCCTCTTGTGGATGTAAATGCCATAAAAGAGAAGGATTTTCATATTGCCATTGATGCTGTCAATAGCGTTGGTGGTGTTGCTGTCCCCAAATTGTTGGCAGCTTTGGGCGTTAAAAAAATTGAAAAAATAAATTGTGAGCCCAATGGAAAATTAGCACACAATCCAGAACCTTTGCCCGAACATTTGGGCGAAATTTCTTCTTTGGTAAAAGATAAAAAATGCCATTTGGGTATCGTGGTCGATCCAGATGTGGACCGTTTGGCATTGGTTACCGAAGATGGTGAAATGTTTGGGGAAGAATACACCCTTGTGGCGGTTTCGGATTATGTTCTAAAAAACACCCCAGGCAACACGGTGAGCAATTTGAGCAGCACCCGTGCTTTAAGAGAAATTACGGAAAAAGCCGGACAAAAATATTTTGCATCGGCAGTGGGCGAGGTCAATGTGGTGGAAAAAATGAAAGACAACCATGCCATTATCGGTGGCGAAGGCAATGGAGGTGTTATTTATCCAGAATTGCATTATGGCCGCGATGCATTGGTGGGCATTGCCCTGTTTTTAAGCCATTTGGCAAAAAGCAATGTCAGTGCTTCCGTACTTCGCAGAAGCTATCCCAATTATTTTATTTCTAAAAACAAGGCTGAATTGCAACCGGGAACGGATGTAGATGCAGTGCTTTCTTCCTTAAAAGAAAAATACAAGAAAAACCCTGTAAATACCATTGATGGTGTGCGCATTGAATTCGATGAAGACTGGGTGCATTTGCGCAAAAGCAATACAGAACCCATTATCAGAATCTATGCCGAAAGCAACACCCAAAACACCGCCGACGCACTGGCTAAGAAGATTATTCAAGACATCGGGGACCTTATATAGTAGTTAGAAGTTAGGAGTTGAGAGTTTATAGTTGATAGTTAAAAGTTTATAGTTGATAGTTAAAAGTTTATAGTTTATAGTTGACAGTTTATAGTTAATAGTTTATAGTTGAAAAAGAGAAGTTCATTTAATTTGAGATAAATAAAATTATAGAATCAATAAAATTATATTTTAAATAATATGGGAAATAGAGAAAGTAGCATAGTATTAAAAAAGTCTTTTGACTTTGGAGTGAAAATTGTTCAATTACATGAGCAATTGGCTCAGGACAAACATTTTGTGTTGGGCAAACAGTTATTGCGCAGCGGTACTTCTATTGGTGCAAATATCAACGAAGCATTGGCTGGATATAGCAAAAAAGATTTTGTCTATAAATTAACCATTTCATTAAAGGAAGCACAAGAATCGGAATATTGGATTAAGCTTATTGAGGCAGCCGGTATTACGCAAGATATAAATTACAAACCTTATTTGACTGATGTTGTAGAATTACAAAAAATACTAACAGCCATCATTAAAACTTCACGGAACAATGAACTCAACTAATTCAAGTCAGTTTAAAAACTTTAAAATTCAAGTGTTGCATTCAATAAACAAACTTGAACCCAATCGCAACCGTCGAGTTTACTGTCAACTGTCAACTATAAACTGTCAACTCTTCACTCCCAACTCCTAACTCCTAACTAAAAATAGTATGTCACTTCAATGCGGAATCGTGGGTCTTCCCAATGTTGGAAAATCAACCCTTTTTAATGCAGTAAGCAGTGCGAAAGCGCAGGCTGCCAATTTCCCTTTTTGCACCATAGAACCCAATGTAGGTACAATCACCGTTCCTGATGTGCGCATGAGCCACCTTGCAGAATTGGTGAATCCCCAAAACTTGGTGCCAACCACCATAGAAATAGTGGATATCGCAGGCTTGGTGAAAGGCGCCAGCAAAGGCGATGGCTTGGGAAACCAATTCTTGGGAAATATTAGAAATACCCATGCCATTTTGCATGTATTGCGTTGCTTTGAAGATCCCAATGTAATCCACGTGGATGGCAGTGTGGATCCGGTGCGCGAT
>JADYZD010000016.1 GCA_020853295.1 Bacteroidia bacterium
GAGTGGACTTAAAACAAGTCTTTCATTTTATCAAAAAAACCACCTTCGCTGTTTTTCTGATCGGGTTTAAAATGTTTGCTGTCTTGCAATTTCAAAAGGGTTTCCTTTTCCTCAGAATTCAACTTTGTAGGTACATATACATTCACCACAATCAGTTGATCGCCGGTACCATAACCGTTGAGATCAGGGAATCCTTTGCCTTTTAGACGAAGCACTTTACCTGGCTGGGTGCCATGATCAATTTTTATCTTAGCCCTACCTTCAATAGTTGGCACTTCCACTTGAGCACCCAAAGCCACCTCTGGAAAACTGAGCCACAATTGGTAGACTACATTATTTCCATCGCGCACCAAGTCTTCATGTTCAATGGCTTCAATAAGCACTACCAAATCACCCGCTGGACCGCCACCAGGGCCATAATTCCCTTTGCCATTTACAGAAAGCTGCATGCCTTCTGCAACGCCACCTGGAATTTTAATGGACGTTTCAAACTCTTCAGGTACTAGGCCGTATTCATTGGCCTCGCGGGGCTTATTGGTAACTACTTTTCCCATACCACCGCACACATTGCAAGTGGTGGTGGTAGCCATTTGGCCCAAAAATGTGTTGGTAATCTTTCGCATAGCACCAGAACCACCACAGGCTCGGCAATCGGCAAATTCCACACCTTTGGCCAAAACCATGCGCCTGAACTTCACCTTCTTTTCAACACCATTGCGCATTTCCGCCATGGTAAGTTTAAGCTTTATGCGAATATTGCTTCCAACTTGGTATCTAGAGCCCCCACCGCCGCGTGATCCTCCGAAGAAAGAACCGAAAAAATCATTGTCACCAAAGATATCTCCAAACTGGCTAAAGATGTCATCCATACTGAACCCACCGCCGGAATAACCACCAGAATTGCTCATGCCCGCATGTCCAAATTGGTCATAGCGCTGCTTTTTTTCAGGGTTGCTTAGCACATCGTAAGCTTCAGCCGCTTCTTTAAAATTCTCTTCAGCCTCTTTATCACCCGGATTTTTATCAGGATGAAATTTGATGGCCAATTTACGGTAAGCCTTTTTTATTTCCTCTGCAGAGGAATTTCGGGTTACACCCAGTATATCGTAATAATCGCGTTTGTTGCTCATGATATTATTCCCCTACCACTACTTTAGCAAAGCGGATTACTTTATCGTTCAGAAAATATCCTTTTTCAAGTTCATCTACCACTTTGCCCTTTAGGCTTGCATCAGGCGCGGGAATTTTTGTAACCGCCTCATGTATTTCTGCATCAAATTCTGCACCTTGAGCATTCATGGGTTTTAGTCCCAAGCCTTCCAAGGTACTTGTCATTTTTTTAGCGATTAATTTAAAGCCTTCAATTATTTCGGCATTTGCAGATCCAGCTCCTTCTGACGCTTTTAGGGCCCTTTCCAAATCATCAACAACTGGCAGCATTAGCGAAATCACATCTTTACCTGCTGTTTGGAGCAGGTCCATTCTTTCGCGTGCAGTGCGGCGGCGGAAGTTTTCAAACTCACTGTAAAGACGCATGTAACGGTCTTTTTCTGCCTGCAAAGCATCGGCATCTGTCAACACTGCCTTGGTATCTTCAGCAGTTTCAGCACTTGGTTCAGAAACTGGGTTCTCTTCAATTGAATCCGTATTTTCTGTTTGGCTGTTGTTTTCAGTGTCTACTATTTCTTCTTTATTGGTTTCCTCGGAATTCATTCATAGTGCAACTGTCAATTCGTTTGCCAAAACCATTCTGGTGACAATGTGTCAGACAATGAAAGACTGGCCTGCCAACAAAAACCGCTTAACTTTGCTGCATGTTCACAGGTATTGTAGAATGCATGGGCCGCCTCATATCCAAAACACCCAATGGTGATGGGTTTGATTTTGTGATACAGAGTTCATTGGCAAGTGAATTAAAAATTGACCAAAGCCTTAGTCATGATGGCATTTGCCTTACCGTGGTGCAGATAAATGAGGACAAACACACGGTGCAGGCAATTAGGGAAACAGTAGCAAAAACAAACATTGCCCAATGGGAAGTTGGGGTTGAAATCAACTTAGAACGGTGCATGCCTGCCAATGGCAGATTTGACGGACACATTGTTCAGGGCCATGTTGATGGCACGGCAGAAGTGGTGTTTGTTGAAAATGAAGGCGGACAGTTAACCATAGAATTTACACATAACCCAGTGGCAGGTGTAACGGTACCAAAAGGTTCTATATGTGTAAACGGGGTTAGTTTAACCGTGGTAAAAAGTGAGAACAATGCATTTTCAGTGGCTATAATCCCATACACAGCGCAGCACACCAACTTACAAAAGTTAAAATCGGGTGACCTGGTAAATATCGAGTTTGATATTATTGGAAAATATTTAAAAAAATACCTTCAGGGCTAAACCCAGGGTACGCTGTGTTTAACCATTCTAAATAAGAAAAATGGTTAAAAATCGGCAAACCGTCTTTGGTTTCAAATTGTTACATTTGCGCACAATTTAAAAAGCGCATCTGTAAACGATGAAAGTACTATCATTTCTCTTTAATTCCAGCATAGGCCGCAAGTTTGCGATGGCCTTAACAGGAATTTTCCTCATCACATTTTTATTGGTTCATTGCGGCGTAAATGCCACCATCTTTTTTAACGATGGCGGGGAAACATTTAACGAAGCTGCTGAATTCATGGGCACCAACTGGCTTATACGAACCATGGAAATTGGCTTATTCATAGGTTTGTTGTGGCACATTTTCCAGGGCTTGTGGTTGTGGCAAAACAATGGCATGCGCAGAAAACAGAAGTATGGCAAATCTGCAGGAAATGCCAACAGCACTTGGTACTCGCGCAGTATGGGCCTACTTGGCACATTGTTGCTGCTGTTTTTGGTATTGCACCTCAAACATTTTTGGATAGTAAGCCGGTTTACAGATGAAATTACCAGTGGTCAAGAAACCTTGTATGGCGAGATGATGGAAGTTTTTGGCGCTGATGGCTTGATTTCAGTTGTGGTATACGTGCTCGGTTGCATATCCTTGTCGTACCATTTATTGCATGGATTTCAAAGTGCCTTTCAAAGTTTGGGCATCAACCATCCCGCATACAACCCAATTATAAAAAGTTTGGGTTTTGGATTTTCAATTATTGTTCCACTCATTTTTGCAGCAATGCCATTGGCCATGCACTTGGGATTGCTTCAATAAAAGTTTCACCATTTAACATCAACAAAAATGACGCTAGATTCAAGAATACCAGAAGGCCAATTGGGCGAAAAATGGACCAAGTATAAAAGTTCTGTTCCGCTAGTAAACCCTGCAAACAAACGCAATTTGGAAATAATTGTGGTAGGCACAGGTTTGGCCGGTGCAAGTGCAGCAGCTTCTTTGGCTGAAATGGGGTATAAAGTGAAAGCATTTTGCTTTCAGGATTCTCCTAGAAGGGCGCACAGTATTGCGGCACAAGGAGGAATAAACGCAGCTAAAAACTACCAAAACGACGGTGACAGTGTTTACCGCTTGTTTTACGACACCATTAAAGGTGGCGATTATAGGGCACGAGAAGCCAATGTACACCGTTTGGCAGAAGTATCAGCTGCCATAATTGACCAATGTGTGGCCCAAGGTGTTCCTTTTGCCAGGGAATATGGCGGAACCCTTTCCAACAGGTCTTTTGGTGGCACACAGGTGCAGCGCACTTTTTATGCCGCAGGCCAAACTGGACAACAACTTTTGTTGGGCGCTTACAGCGCTTTGGAAAGACAAGTGGGACTCGGCAATGTAAAAATGTACAGCAGGCATGAAATGCTTGAGGTGGTAAAAATTGACGGCAAAGCCAGGGGAATTATTGCCCGGGATTTAATTTCAGGAAACCTTGAACGCCATTTTGGACATGCAGTCCTGCTTTGCACCGGTGGTTATGGCAATGTATTTTATTTGAGCACAAATGCCATGGGCAGCAATGTAACTGCAGCATGGAAAGCCCATAAATCGGGCGCGTATTTTGGCAACCCCTGTTTCACACAAATTCACCCAACCTGCATTCCTGTAAGCGGTCATTATCAAAGCAAACTTACTTTGATGAGTGAATCATTGCGAAATGACGGTAGAATTTGGGTGCCAAAACAAAAAGACGACAACCGCCAGCCCAACGATATTCCTGAAGATGAAAGGGATTATTATTTGGAACGCAGATACCCCGCATTTGGAAACTTGGTACCGCGTGACGTGGCAAGCCGCGCCGCTAAAGAAAGGTGCGATGCTGGCTACGGAGTAGGACCGAGCAAAATGGCCGTGTATCTAGATTTCCGTTCAAATTTAATGAACAAATACGGGCGTGCAGAAGCCAACAAAATGGGCATTGAGAATCCGGATGATGAAACCTTAATCCGCCTAGGCAAAGAAGTGGTAAAAGAGAAGTATGGCAACTTGTTTGACATGTACAAGCAAATTACAGATGAAGATCCGTATGAAGTTCCCATGCGCATTTACCCCGCAGTGCATTACACTATGGGTGGCTTGTGGGTTGATTACGATTTGATGACCACCGTACCTGGATTGTACGCTTTGGGTGAAGCCAATTTTAGTGACCACGGCGCCAACCGTTTGGGAGCATCTGCTTTAATGCAAGGTTTGGCTGATGGATATTTCGTAATCCCTTATACCATAGGATCTTATTTAAGCAAAGAAATTGGCACTAAGAGCATTCCTACAGACCACGATGAATTTGTAGCTGCAGAAAACCGCTGCGCGGATTACATTAATAGATTAATGGGCATTAACGGAAAACAATCTGTTGAAAGTTTCCACCGCCGCCTTGGTTTGATCATGTGGAACAAATGCGGAATGGCCAGGAATGAAAATGGACTTAAAGAGGCCATTGAAGAAATCAGGAGTTTGAGGGATGAATTTTGGAAAGATGTGAGGGTACCAGGTAAAAAAGACGCCTTTAATCCTGAGTTGGAAAAAGCAGGCAGGGTAGCTGATTTTCTAGAATTGGGAGAATTGATGTGTTTAGATGCACTGCAGCGCAATGAAAGTTGCGGAGGCCATTTCCGTGAAGAATATCAGACAGAGGAAGGTGAAGCTATGCGCGATGACAACAATTACAAATATGTTGCTGCGTGGGAAATGGGGCAAAACAACAATTGGACCTTGCACAAAGAAGACTTGGTATACGAGAACATTAAAATTGCGCAACGTAGCTATAAATAATTATCAGGGAGAATTACAAAATGGAAAATGAAATGAAAATCAAACTGAAAGTTTGGAGACAAGAAAACGAAAAGGCCCAAGGCAAGTTTGAAGAATACGATGTAAATACCAATCCGGACATGAGTTTTCTAGAAATGTTCGATGTATTGAATGAGCAATTAATTACTGAGGGCAAGGACCCTGTTGCTTTTGACCACGACTGTCGTGAGGGTATTTGTGGCATGTGCAGCATGGTTATTGATGGAAGGCCGCATGGCCCTAAAGGTGGCATTACCACTTGCCAATTGCACATGCGCAGTTTTAACAATGGCGATACCATTTCTGTAGAACCTTGGCGTGCAAACTCCTTTCCGGTAATTAAGGATTTAAGTGTAAACCGCAGCTCATTTGACCGCATTATTGCTGCTGGGGGCTTTGTTTCTGTAAATACCGGTAATGCAGTAGATGCCAATAGCATACTCATTCCCAAAGAAACTGCTGACAAGGCTTTTGAGGCTGCTACTTGTATTGGTTGTGGCGCCTGTGTTAGTGCCTGTAAAAATGCCAGTGCCATGCTATTTGTTGGTGCCAAGGTTACCCAATTGGCATTGTTGCCACAAGGACAAGCAGAAAGAGAAGCTAGGGTTGTTGCTATGGTCAATCAAATGGACGCTGAAGGATTTGGTGCTTGTTCCAATACAGGTGCCTGTGCCGCTGAATGCCCTAAAGAGATCCCATTAAGTGTTATAGCCACTTTAAACAGGGAATACATGAAGGCCAAAATGAACGGCAAATAAGGATTTGCGCTTAACCAAGGTTGTTTATCCACAGAAAGTGGTTAAGTAAAGTTGAATTGAATAAAATTGCAGCTGATTTTTGTAAACTGAAAATGGGCATTCGTAAATTAATACAATTTCGTAACGATTTATAAATGTACATTTGAATTACTAAAAAGCCATTACGGCTTTGGTGTTATTAAGATTTTGATTCACTCGATGAATCAATACCCTCCGGAAGCCCTTATACCTGCCAGTGTAAGGGCTACTTTTTTTAACACACTTTTTAAAATTCTCCGAAACCCAGGCTCAACGGGACTTTTCCTTGCCCAAAACAAACACCAATCCAATATCTAAGGAAAATTGCGGGGTCCAAACTTGCTGAGCACCTTTGCTACTGGGCAATAAAGGCACACGCAAACGGGGCTGCACCAAACCATACAACTTCTTGTACATATGGTATTGGCTTCTAAACCCAACCTGGGCTACCATGTTAAATGGCATTCCAGAGATTAATGAATCCTTAACCTGAAAATTATTACTGCCGTTTAAAGTAAAGCCCACCAATTTTATATTGGTTTTATCATTGATTAACAATGCAGGTGCAATACCATAAGAATACCACAAATCGAAATCGCGAAAATTTCCGTAACCCTCAGCACTTTTATGCCACATCAGCGGCAATTCAATATAGCGATAGTGAAAATCGTAGTGTACTTCCAAAAACCCAGCCTGTATTACCCCAGCGATGATGCCCACTTTAGGATGAATTTCATACCCAATTTTTAAGTCATTGGCCACACGTCTAAAGGTAAAATCGGTATAACTTAAGCCAATACTAAACGCCTTAAAGGCATTTCTCTTGGTGGTATACTGAATGCCAAAATTCACCGTTTGCCCGGGCCTGTCTGCTTTGTTTAAGGAATCTTTAAACTCCAGTTTTGTGCCCTTGTAGCTTATGGGTACAGTGTGTTTGCCAAGAATTCTAAATCCCAAAGAGGGAGATACTGTTATGTCAAAGAATTTCTCGTCCCTGCCTTGAGCAGAAAGTGCATAGGTGCAACCAAAAATTGCAACACAGCAGAAAATATTTAGTACCCTAGTCCTCATAAGTATCAAAGTTCAATGTCTTTTGTCGCAAATAAAAGCGAAGTACCCCAAAAAATGCAGCAATAAATAATCCCAAAGTAAATCCGAGCCAAATTCCATAAATATCCCATTCCAAAACAATGCCCAAGTAATAGGACAACGGGAGTGAAATTACCCAATATGAAAGTACTGAAATTCCTGAAGCCCAATTGACATCTTTAATACCCCTGAGTAAGTTCATCGCACCTGCTTGTATGCCATCTGCCAATTGAAAAACAGCAGCCAGCATAAGCAAGGGCAACACATACACACCCACTTCAGTTGAAACTCCGTACAAATGGGCAATGGACTTATTAAATATCAAAAACAACAATGCATTAAAGCATTCAAAAAGCACGATAATCCAAAGCACTGCATTTCCAGC
>JADYZD010000017.1 GCA_020853295.1 Bacteroidia bacterium
ATCGGTAATAAAACTGGCCCTAACCATATAACCACTGTCCTCCAAAACAGAAATAAAGAAGAACAAAATGGCTATTTGAGGCAAAAATACCAGTACCCCACTCAAGCCAGGTAAAATGCCACCAGTAATAATTCTTCTTAAAAATCCATCATCTAAATTGTTGCCAATAAACGTAGCCAAGTGCCCAAATCCGTTTTCAATCCAACCCATAGGGTATTCGGCCAATGTAAACACACCTTGAAAAATGGTGAGCATAATGGCTGCAAACGCCAAATAACCCATAATGGGGTGGGTGAATATTCGGTCGAGTTTGCGTGTGGCAGATGCATACACTCCCTCTTTTTTTCTGATGGAAATTTTTAATATTTGTTCTATTTTTACATATCTAGAAAGGGTTTCTTCTCCAATTCCCCTAAGCTTTTCGCCATTTCTAAATCTTTGCAATTTGTCTTCAAATGCACCATTGCCTTCTATCGATTTTGCATTTTGAATTTCGGCTTCCAATTCTTGAATTCCACTGCCTTTTCTAGGATTGATAAGAATTACAGGTACGCCCAAGGATTTTGAAAGTTCTTCTGAATCAATGCCAATGCCCCTGCGTGCTGCTGTGTCTGACATGGTAAGTCCTACAATAATGGGTATGCCAATTTCTGCCACTTGGGTAAAAAGCAACAAATTGCGCCTCAGGTTTGATGCGTCTAAAAGAAACACCAACAAATTGGGCTTTTCTTTGTTCTTGCCCAATAAGGTATCCACCACAATGCCTTCCTCATCAGAGTCGGTAAACAGGCTGTAAATACCTGGCAAATCTGTTAGCTTATATGTGCCATTTGCGCTTTTCCAAATGCCACTTTTTTGTTCCACTGTGGTGCCTGGCAAATTGCTGGTGCTTTGTCTTAATCCTGTGAGCCTATTGAATAAGGTTGATTTTCCACAATTGGGATTTCCAATAAGCGCTATATGTGGATCAGTGGATTTCAATTGTCAATCAGTGTGATTTCAATTTGCTTTGCCTCATCCAACCTTAAACCCAAAATGTACCCATCGATATTTAAAGCAATGGGGTCGCCAGCTGGTGAGGTGAATTCTAATGCAATTTCAGTTCCCGGAATGCAGCCCATCTCCAGCAATTTCTGCGATATCATTCCCTCGTATACTTGAATGATTTTCGCCCTTTCGCCTGATTTTAATTCCGCTGCAGTCACTGTTTCAATGCGCGAAAATAACCCTAAATTGGGTAGAATGGTGTATTGGCCGCTATTATTCTAAAACCCCATATTTAAAGCAATTGCCTGCTACTTTAACTCAGGATATTTGCTCAAAATACCCCTCAAGTTTTGTTTTTTTACGGTTAATATTTCCCGGTATTCGCCATCCAATTCGGGCTCCTTAAGCATAGCATCTGCTTTTTCTATTTCATTTTGTATTTGGTAAAGCAGTATTTTTAAGTGTCCGGTTTTGTTATTTGTATTCAATTTTTCAGCCAGTTTTTCCGAAACAACAACCTGCCTGTCTTCGCCTACGTAGTAGAATATGGATTTTACCAAATTCAAATAATCTTTGGTTTTAACGTTTGAATTTTGAGCCAGTGTAAACAATACTTCATCAAATTCAGCATCTCCACCTGCCACCATTTTGTTGGCCCAAGCGCCGGCTACTTTACTCCTAGAATCAAATATTCCGGTAATTCGGGCATAAGGCAACCAAAAAATGGGCTCCCTTAACAATTCCATAGCCGCAATTGATACTTGTATACTGCTGTCTTTGGTGTACTTGAGCAATGTGTCGGCTGGGGCGCTTAAATAATACAAAGCATAAAGGGCCGTAATTCTTGTTCCAAAAGAGAGGGACCTGTTTTCCACTATTGGTGTAACGCCTGTGTAACCCAATCCCCTACTGCCAAATAGGGCAAACTCTGGATGCGCATTGCTAAATGTAAGTGCCCGTGCTACCGTATGGTCGTATTGGCTATATGCAGCTGTTTTAAAACACTCAGAAAATGTTGCTACCAAATCACTATGGTTTTCGTCCAATCCATTTACATCTGCCAGTTTACATGCCATTTCAAATAAATGAAATGCCACTGCTTTAGAGCTGGTCTTTTTCATTCCTTCGTGAAGCATTTTTATCATGGCCGTGGTTTGAACAATATCTTTTGGTGCCATCATGTAATCGGCCAGTATATTGTTGTTTGCGTCAGGAATAAAATATTCAGGCATGGATTTACCTAAAAGAATATTGGTGGATCTTGTTGTGATAAATATATCCTTTTTTATCGTAGTGTTTTCTATCGAATATTCAATTTTTAAAGGCAAGGAAAATGTATTTCTTTGGTTTTGTTTTTGAAAAATATTGAGGTACACATTGCCATCTACATCGTTCCAAAAACTGTACTGTATTTCTGGGTGATCTACATCATAGTACCATTGATTAAAGAACCAGTTCAAATCACGGCCTGTTACTTCTTCAAAAGCCATGCGCAAATCAGCAACTTCTGCAGATTGGTATGCCCTTTTGGTTAAATACAATTTGATTCCCGCCTTAAATGCATCTTCGCCAATTTCATTGCGCAGCATGTGTAAAATACAAGCCCCTTTTTGGTATGAAATATAATCAAACAATTCACCGTCATTTTCATATTCATGCCTTACCAATGTTTTGCCTTCGCCAGCGCCTCCAGTTTTGTACTGTTTGCGTATTTCGTCGAGCAATTGTTCGGCATTGTCTTTTCCGTAGAAGTGTTCTCTCCAAAGGTATTCTCCGTAGGTAGCAAAACTTTCGTTCAGTGTTATATTGCTCCAACTTTCCGTGGTTGCATAATCTCCAAACCACTGGTGAAATAACTCATGACTGATATAGTCTTCATAGGTTTCATCCAAGTGTTCGGCAGCAGTATGTTGCAATTCTTCCATATGTACAGTTGCGGTGGTGTTCTCCATCGCGCCGCTTATAAAATCCCGAACAACTACTTGTGAATATTTGTCCCAAGGATAATCTACACCGGTGTAATTGCTAAAAAATTCTATCATTTTTGGTGTATTTCCAAAAATCATTTTTGCATTATTTTCAAATTCTTTTTCTACCAAATAATTGACTGGTTTTCCTCTCCAATTGTCTTTTACAACTGCCCAATTACCAATAGCAATCATAGCCAAATAGGGGGCATGTACCTGATCCTGGCTCCAAAAATCTTTGCGCAAATTGTTGGGCAATTGTTCACTTTTAATGAGGGTTCCATTGCTTAAAGTTACCATAGTGTCGGGCACAGTTAAGGCGATTTTTTGCGACATTTTTTGATTGGGTGCATCAATGGTTGGAAACCAATGGCTGTTACTTTCTGTTTCACCTTGACTCCAAATTTGCCGCGGTTTTGTAGGGTTTTTTGCATCGTGATTGATGAAGTATAAACCCCGATCACCGCTAATGGCCATGCTTCCCCGCGACTCGCTTTGATAAGGCATGGCGGTGTATTCAATCGTTAAATTTACGCGTTCATTTTTATTGTATTTTTTTGCAAAAACAACCATTAAATGTTGGCTGTCTTTGTAATGCCATTTTGGTTTTGGCAATAATGCATCTGGTGATTTGGAATTGATTTCCTGATCCACACTTTGAATACGCATGCTTTGTGCATCCAAAATCAAGGTGTCAGTTTCATACCAGTGCGGATGCAAACCAATATTCGCCTTGCCCAATACAGTGCGATTCACAAAATCGAATTTCAAATCCAAATGGGTGTATTCTAAATCCCATTTTTTGGTTTCGCTGGCCCTGTAGTTTTTATACAATATTTCTTTTGGACCAGTCCATTCTTCAATATTATCAGCTGTGTTAATGTCTATAATTGTATCTACACCTTCATAGGTGCCCCAGTCATATGTGGGTTTTTCTTTGCGAAACAGGTTGCAAGAAACAAAAACAGCAGTTAGGCCAAGTACGAGATAAAACTTTTTCAGCATCAGTTAATTCATTGCAAGAATAGTGCAGCTTTAATTGAACCCTATATTTTTTTGTTAAAATTGGCTCAAAACGGGTTTAACGTCTGAAAATTTCCCAAGCGGCTTCAGCCTGCAATTCTAGCATCTTTTTACCATTACACACAGTTGCCCCGTGTTTTTTGCATTGTTGCATAAATGCTGTTTCGGCAGGATTGTATACCAAATCAAAGCAGAAGTGCCGCGAAGAAATTGCTGAATAGGGTAGCACAGGTTTTGAATCAATTTGAGGCCACATACCCTGTGGAGTGGTATTGATGATGAGTTCAGATTGATGGACCAATTCGGGCAACAGAGCACCATAATCAAGGGCATACTTACTGGAATTTCTGCTAACAATTAAAAATGGGATGTTCATTTTTTTTAGCACAAACTGCACGGCAAGACTTGCTCCTCCGTTGCCCAAAATAAGGGCCTGACAATTGGAAAAATCACCAAAAGTTTTTAAACTGTTTTCAAACCCATAAATGTCAGTGTTGTAACCAGTAAGAATGGCGTCTGGGCCTTTTCTATCAATAGAAATAGTATTCACTGCTTGTGTTGCACTTGCAGTAACATCTAATGAATGGATCAAAGACAATACCTGTTTTTTGAATGGAATGGTCACGTTCAATCCGCACAGATCAGGGTGGTTTTGAATTAATTCATGAATTTCTATTGCATCATTTAATGGAAACAAATCGTAGCTCCATTTTTCAAGTGGAAATTGCTTAAAGAAAGACTGAAATAAGGCCGGAGATTGGCTGTGTGAAATGGGATTGCCAATGAGCCCTAATTGTTTCAATTCTTTTGAAGTTTACTTTTAATAACTTGAAATAAAACAGGCACCAAACTGATACCAATAATTCCCAAAACCACAATTTCAAAATTCTTTTGAACCCAAGGATGAGAGCCCAACGTATATCCTAAAAGCGAAATGCTGCAAACCCATAAAACGGCGCCAGCAATGCAAAAGCCAATGAATTTGCGGTAACTCATGGTGCCAAGTCCTGCAGCAAATGGAGCAAATGTGCGAATTATTGGAACAAATCTGGCCATAATGAGTGCCTTACCACCATGTTTTTCGTAAAACTCATGCGTTTGGTCAAGGTACTCTCGTTTCAGTAATTTCCATTTCAGGTCGAAAATGCGAACACCAAATTTACTGCCAATATAGTAGTTGGTATTGTCACCCAATAATGCCGCTAAAATCAGCAGTGGTAAAAGTATAAAAATGCTAAAATCATTTTTAGGGTCTGCGGCCAAAGCGCCGGCAGCAAACAATAGCGAATCTCCAGGGAGCAATGGCATAACCACCAAGCCAGTTTCTACAAAAATGATGAGAAACAAAATGCCGTAAAGCCAATTGCCATATTCGCGCATCCAATCTGTTAAATAATCGTTGAGATGGGTAATGAAATGCAGTCCGTCTGAAAAAATATTGAGAATTGTCATTAGGAACTGCAATTTTAGGGCAAAAATTCCGTTGTATTGGTAGTATCAATTATCTTTGTACCATGAACCGGAAATTCTCTCTTGCCATTGCTATTTTGTTGTGTGTAACAATAATCTCTGCTTGCGGCACTCCCCGTTCAGCATCCAAGAGCCATACCAATAGAGGCTGCAATTGCGGTTTTTAAGTACCCGAAAAACAATTGAATCCTAACATTTTGTGAAGGGGCTTGGTTTTATATTTGCTTTTTATTTGTATTTTTGTGGTGTTTGGGTGGTAAAGGTAAAATATATAGCAAAAATCCAATAATTCAGGCCGGTTATTTTCATGGTTTGCAAAAGGCTGTTGCCCTTAAAACTGGAATTTCGAAGCCTGTCATTCATACAGCCATAAAAGAAGGTGATAATTCTTCGCCTTTAAAGCTCAAAGTTATTGAAACCGCCATTGCTCTTATTAGAGATAGGCAAAACTTGTCTCAAAATATAAAGCCCTTACCAGATTTTGAAAACCAACCTGTTTTGGTATTCCAGGAACCAGATGGAAGTTCTTTTCATTTAAGTACAAATAAGATTTATACGTATCTGGATTATCTGAAATGGACCTTTTCAGAACGGGTAGAATTGATAAAAGGAAAAGTGGTAAATATGAGTCCAGCGCCGGGTTCAATTCACCAAACCGTTATCGGAGACCTGTACTATTTGTTTAGGATGTGTTTTCAAAATCACCCTTGTCGGTTATTTATTGCTCCATTTGATGTTCGGTTGCCTTTAGACTCTGGAATTAAAGACAGTACTGTTGTTCAACCCGATTTATGTGTAGTTTGTGATACAAAAAAGATAGACAAAAAAGGTTGTAATGGTGTGCCAGATTTGATACTAGAAATTGTTTCTCCAGGCAATTTAAGGCACGATTTGGATACGAAATTTGCCCTTTATCAAGAAGCTGGTGTTTCCGAATATTGGATAGTTCATCCTTCTGAAAAAATGATATTGATTTATACCCTGCAAGGTGGCGAATATCAGGGCCTGCGCCCATTTACAGCGGGTATGTCGGCCCAAGGCAAACTTTTCCCTCAATTAGACATTGATGTAGATCAAGTATTTGCGGGCATCGGCAGCTACCATTTTTAACGGATTTGGGTTCAATAGTTTTACCCCATTCGCTAAATGGCAATTTGGGCTGAACAACTCACAACGCTTGAATTTTACAATAATTTGTGCATATTATTCTGTACCTTTGCACCCCGAAAATCATGAGTACAGATACACAATCTTACGTTCCTTACAAGGTAAAAGACATATCATTGGCTGAGTGGGGCCGCAAAGAAATTAAATTGGCTGAGGCAGAAATGCCTGGTCTTATGGCCATTCGCCGCGAGTACCGCGACAAACAACCCTTAAAAGGTGCTAGAATCGCTGGTTGCTTGCACATGACCATCCAAACCGCTGTTTTAATTGAAACCCTAAAAGAATTGGGCGCAGAGGTTACTTGGAGTTCTTGCAACATCTTTTCTACCCAAGACCATGCTGCTGCCGCTATTGCTGCTGCTGGCATTCCAGTTTATGCGTGGAAAGGTTTAACCGAGGAAGAATACGAATGGTGCATTGAGCAAACCTTGTATTTTGGTGAAGACCGCCAACCTCTAAATATGATTTTGGATGATGGTGGCGACCTTACCAATGTTGTTTTGGACAAACACCCTGAATTGGCTGCTGCCATTAAAGGTATTAGCGAAGAAACTACCACTGGTGTGTTGCGTTTGTACGAAAGGGTTGCCAAAGGCACTATGCCAATGCCAGCTATTAACGTAAACGATAGCGTAACCAAAAGCAAATTCGATAACAAATATGGTTGCAAAGAGAGTTTGGTAGATGCCATTCGCCGTGCAACTGATGTAATGCTTGCTGGTAAAGTAGCTGTAGTTTGTGGTTATGGTGATGTAGGAAAAGGAAGTGCAGAAAGCCTTCGTGGCGCTGGAGCTAGGGTTTTGGTAACCGAAATAGATCCAATTTGTGCTTTGCAAGCTGCAATGGATGGTTTTGAAGTAAAATTGCTTGAAAATGCCATTCCAAGAGCCAATATCGTTGTAACTGCTACCGGTAACTGCAATATCGTTACCCAAAAGCACTTTCAAATGATGAATGATAAAACCATCGTTTGTAACATCGGCCATTTCGATAATGAAATTGATGTTTCTTGGTTGAATAGCAACTACGGAAGCACCAAATACACAGTAAAACCACAAGTGGATGTTTACAATGTAGATGGAAAAGAAATCATCCTATTGGCAGAAGGCCGCTTGGTAAACTTAGGTTGCGCTATGGGGCACCCAAGTTTTGTAATGAGCAATTCATTCTCAAACCAAACTTTGGCACAAATAGAGTTGTGGAACAACCACAGCAACTACGACAACAAAGTTTACGTATTGCCTAAACACCTCGATGAGAAAGTAGCTACCTTACATTTGAAACATGTAGGCGCTGAACTTACCGTATTGAGCCAAGAGCAAGCCGATTACATTGGCGTAAGCGTAACTGGTCCATTTAAAAAAGACCAATACAGGTATTAATTTCTAATTAAAAATCAAATAAAAAAGAGGCCCGCAACGGGCCTTTTTTTTTGCTTGGAATGATACCAGTTTTACCCTTAACGGTAGGAGTTGAAATCAGGTAAACTCTTCATGGGAGGAGAGGGTTGGAGTCCGTCTAAAAAATGGAATATCATTCTTGTTTGCATCCCAACCCCAGCGGGGTTGTTCATTTATTAACAACGCAATGCTTAATTGGTGTTTGGCGGATATTTTGCAGCGCTAGCGAGCAAAATGTGTGACAAAC
>JADYZD010000018.1 GCA_020853295.1 Bacteroidia bacterium
AGCGTGCATGGGTTCTTTCAACTCGTCGTACTGACGTTTAAGATCAAAAAATGGGACTTGCATATTGCTGCGGCAAAATAACAACAGAGAACTGAGACTTAAATGATTGGTGTGATTAAAATATTGCCGGACTTAGTATTCCCTCTGTGAATCTCCAAACCTTTGTGATACTCTGTGTATCAAAAAGGGAACACAGAGATACACGGAGAAACGGAGACACACAGAGAATTTCGCATTCCCTCTGTGAATCTCCAAAACCTCTGTGCGACTCTGTGTAACAAAAAACAGGAACACAGAGATACACAGAGAAATTGAGATTCACGGAGATATTTGCATTTACTCTTAAATTCTTAAAACCCTTCGTGCCTCTGTGCCTCTGTGGTTCTGTGGTTCAAAATAAAACTTCAAATCCATTTGCACAGTTGATACCTTTTGATTAATTTACTACCGAAAAAATGTCAACTTTTTTAACAATTATTGTATCGAATGGATAAGAACATTGCTCATATGGCCCCGACGTTTCGCTACGCTACAGCCAAGGGCCTTAAATTTTATATACCCGCAACTTTTCATTCTTCAAGAGCACAATACTATCATGAATAAGAACATTGCTCACATGGCCCCGACGTTTCGCTTCGCTATAGCCAAGGGCCTTAAATTCTACATACCCGCAACTTTTCATTCTTCAAGAGCATATTACAATCATGAATAAAAACATTGCTCACATGGCCCCGACGTTTCGCTTCGCTACAGCCAAGGGCCTTAAATTTTACATACCCGCAACTTTTCATTCTTCAAGAGCATATTACAATCATGAATAAAAACATTGCTCATATGGATCTCGATTCGTTTTTTGTTAGTGTGGAACGGCTGCGCAACACCGCATTTGTGGGCAAACCCATAATGATTGGCGGTACTGGCGACCGTGGTGTAGTGGCCAGTTGCAGCTACGAAGCCCGTGCCTTTGGGGTGCGCAGCGCCATGCCCATGAAAATGGCCCGCCAACTGTGTCCGGATGCCATCATCATTCGTGGCGACAGCAGTTTGTACAGCGAATACTCACACACCGTTACCGAAATTATTGCCGAAAGTGTGCCCGTATATGAAAAAAGCAGCATCGATGAGTTTTACATAGACCTCACCGGCATGGACCGCTTCTTTGGATGCTGGCAACTTACCCTCGATTTAAAAGACAAAATACAGCGCGAAACAGGACTGCCCATCTCCTTTGGCCTTAGTGCCAATAAAACCGTAAGTAAAATTGCCACCAGCGAAGCCAAACCCGCCGGACAAAAACATATAATCCGCGGCACCGAAAAACCTTTTCTGGCACCGCTTAGCGTGCAAAAAATACCTGGCGTGGGTACAGAAACCTACAAAACCCTGCGCACTCTTGGCATCAAACTCATTCATACCGTACAAGAAATGCCCCTAGAACTAATGGAAAAAACCCTAGGAAAATCGGGACAAATGATATGGAAAAAAGCCAATGGTATCGACAACAGCAGTGTAGAACAGTTTCATGAACGCAAAAGCATTAGCACCGAACGCACCTTTGAAAAAGACACCATTGATGTGGTAAAGCTGGAAAGTATTTTGGTGGCTATGGCCGAAAACCTGGCCTACCAACTGCGCAAAGGCGATAAGGTATGTGCCTGCGTAGCTGTTAAGGTGAGGTATAGCGACTTCAATACCCATACCCAACAACTGAAAATACCCTATACCAGCGCCGATCATATCCTTATCAAACATGTAAAAGAATTGTTTCGCAAATTGTACAACCGCCGCTTACTGGTGCGCCTCATTGGCGTGCGCTACAGCGACTTGGTAACTGGAGGCCTGCAAATGAATATGTTTGAAGACAGCGAAGAAATGATAAACCTATACCAAGCCATGGACCGCGTGCGCAACCGCTATGGCGATGGGGCCGTAAAACGGGCCGTGGGCCTCGGTGCCAAAACCATCGGAAGAATAGGCAACCCCTTCGATGGGAGTCCGCCAGAACTGCTTGCAAATAGAAAAACGTAGGGGGACTAGTTATGAATTATGAGTTATGAGTTATGAATTATGAATTATAAATGATTAAGGATAAATTATCAGTTATGAGTTATTAATTTTCAAGGATTAAGGATGAACTCATAAACACACAATCTCTCAATCACACAATCACATATTTTCATATTCTTGCTGTCAATATTTTGGCTGGCGGAATTCATCCTCGATCGGAACGAAGTGGAGCATCGGGATCAATTATCAGTTATTAATTATCAGTTATGAATTATTAATTGTGAATGATTAAGGATTAATTCTAAATTCTAAAACGCATTCCCCTTATCCCATTCCCCTATTCCCTATTCTCTTATCTCTTATCCCTATTCTTTTATCTCTTATCTCTAATCCCTTATCTCTATTCTCTATTCCCTATTCTCTATTCTCTGTTCTCTAACTTCCATACCCCTTATCCCTTATCCCTTATCCCTATTCCCTATTCCCTATTCTCTTATCTCTTATCTCTAATCCCTTATCCCTATTCTCTATTCCCTATTCTCTATTCTCTGTTCTCTGTTCTCTAACTTCTAACTTCCATTCCCCCTATCCCATACCCCTTACCCCTACTCCCCAACTTCTAACCTCTAACATCTAACTTCTAACTTCCATTCCCCTTATCCCTATTCCCTATTCTCTTATCTCTAATCCCTAATCCCCCATATCCTAATCCTGCAAAAAACCAATTTTACTTTTCAAAATCCAAGGTAAAGCAAAAGCATACAATGCCACCCATTCAAAAACCAATACCGCATGAACGCCTCCAAAATGCCACTCGTATTTGCTTGCCAATCCTGCAGAAATAATAGCCAACAGCACCAAAACACCGCACAGTTTATAGGTCCAAAACAGCCACTTGTCTTTGGCCAACATGGTATTGGATTTTCGCTTCTCCTTAAAAGATCGGGGAAACTGAAAAAAAGACATAAACGACATGCTCAATAAAAAAACAGCAGCAGACCCAAAATGAAATGCAATTTGAAAATCGCGCCTGCCATTTGCCT
Source organism: Bacteroidia bacterium (assembly GCA_020853295.1). Lineage (GTDB taxonomy): Bacteria > Bacteroidota > Bacteroidia > NS11-12g > UBA955 > JAGXTF01. Next base: position 3,051 of record JADYZD010000018.1, read on the forward strand.
CATTCAGTTGAAACAACTCGCAGCAAGATCCATGTCGCGCAGCATCTATATTTGAAGTGGGCACCAACACCAAGCACATGGCTGCGAGTCCACCAATAGTAGTAACAATAGCATCCAACTTATCCTCTTTGGTATACCCGCGGTAAGCAATTAAAAAAGTGGCGAAGGTAAAAATAATACCTACGAACAAATCGCCCACCCTTGAGTAGTAATAATGGCTAATGGAATCGAGCACTGTGGTGCAACCATTAACCCGTGAAAACACCAGCAGGGCAATGGGAAGCAAAATACCCAACACCCCTATAAACAACCTTAAGGCTTTGTAAGAAATCAATTCAGGTGCCCCTGAAAAAGTAGATTGGTTTTGCATAAAATAAATTCTATACAAGTATACTAATATTGGATTTAAATTTCAAAAAGGGACAGATGTAAATGAAATTCAAATATGGCATTTTAATCCTTTAAAAGATTGAAAGTATCATCTACTTTCACATAGAAACACCAAATATTAATTGCAAAACTTTAGGATTGAATTAGGTGCTTTTATAATACTTTTGAATTTATGATAATTTGATTTCTATAGCACATTTCCATATATTCGACCATTGAATTATACGAAGGTGAATATTAAATAAAATTCACCTGTTTTTATTTCAAAATTCATGGTATTTTTGTTTGCTGCACTAAAAATGAAAATCCAATTCTTCATTTACATTTTCATATGTGGGTCGATAGCTTCTTGTGGCATTCAGCGTTCACAGGAAGACCTAAAACGCAACAATTGGAATGTAGCAATTGTAAATAACATCGTCAACACTCAAATGGCAGGTAAAGATTCGATTCTTATTGTTGGGGAGGATTCTCTTTGTGTGGTTATTTATAAAAACAAAACGGTAATGTATGGCAAAATAAATGCTGGTTGTCATGAAGGCAAATGGAATAAACTTGACTCCAATTTGCAAACAGAATTTGTATATGTTTATGAAAAGTGCAATTTGAGATTGATCCAAAAAATGATAAATGGCAAACTCCATTCAATATACTATAGACAAGTAACATTTTAAATTTGTGCTCCATTAAATTCTAAATACCTTTCACCGCACTGGCCATTTTTGTCCCCAAAGCCCGTTCATCGAAAATCCGTTCACTCTTATCCCCTATCACAATGGTTCCATCGAATCTGCATTTTTTCATCTGCAGCAGTATATAGGTTTGAAAAATATCTATGCAAAAAAACAGACTTCTATATCTAATTATTGGCTCTATTTTTAGTGGCAGTGTTATAGCACAAAGCAGCAATACCAAAATTGCAGGCACCATTTCTGACCCCGATAACAAACCCATTAACAATGCAGAAATATCCATTCAAAATGCTTGCAACGAAAGTGCAATGCAAATCCGCAGCAATGATATAGGATATTATGAAATTACGGTACCTGCATGTGGCAAACACCGCATCATTTGTATCTCCGCTGGTTTTGACACCCTAGTACAAGAAATCACCAGAAATGGAGATAGCTTATTGATAGTAAACCTTACCCTTTCACCTTTAAAAATTAAAGCCGCTGAAATCGCTACCGTAAAAAATGCAATTACCTTAAAAGGCGATAAAATTATTGTAGATGCAGATGCTGTGAGTCCTGGTGCTGCTGCTACCGCACTAGACCTGTTGGTGCGCTGTCCGGGTGTAATTGTAGATGAGCAAAACAACCTGATTCAAATGAAAGGTAAAGCTGGCGTTATGATTATGGTAAACGACCGCTTGTTACAAATGGGCGGAATTGACTTGTTCAATTGGTTGCGCAGCCAACCTGCTGCTATGGTAGACAAGGTAGAATTGATCAGCAATCCTTCGGCACGATACGATGCTTCTGGAATGGCAGGAATTATCAATTTAAAATTAAAACGCAACAAACAAGAAGGCACCAGTGGCAGCCTTACCAGCGGCGCGGGACAAGGCCGTTACGGGAAATTGAGTGAAGGCATAAATGTTAATTACAAAAAAAACAATGTGGCAGTTACCAGCATTTACAACTATGCACTCAGAAAAGGTTTTAATGAATTAAATTTAACACGTGATTTCAGAATCAATGATACATTTATTGGTGGATATGAACAAAGAAATTATTTGCGTTTGCCGGTGAATTCGCATGCCTTTAGAACCAGCATGGACGTGCAAACTTCGCAAAAATTTCAGTGGGGAACAAGCATCAATGGCAACGCCACTTTCTTTAAACCCAATGGAAAAAATTATTCCAATACCATAGGCGCTGATGGCAATTTGGCCTCTTATTTTAGTACGGTAAACGATTCAAAAGAACAATGGTACAATGGGGCTGCAAACGCCTATTTAAAAGTACTTACTGATACACTTGGTGGATCCCTAACTACAGACATTGATGTTGCCGGATTTGGGAATATTTCCGATCAATTATTTACTACAGAATATTTTGATAAACTGTATTTAAAATCCAAGCCCGATTACCTGTTGGCTGGTGACCAACAGGGCTTATTGAAAATATTGGCATTTAAAAGCGATTACGTAAAACCAACAGCAAAAGGCAGACAATTTGAAGTGGGATTTAAAGCCAGTAGCGTAATAGCCGATAACAATTTAAAGTTTTTTGATCAAAGTTCAGGTATATCCATATTGGATACAGGTAAAACCAATCATTTTATTTACAAAGAGAATATTGTTGCTGCTTATACTCAAGTATCGGGCAGTATTAAAAACTTGATTTACCAAACAGGACTTAGGTTTGAACAAACCATTGCCAATGGAAATCAAATTACCAGCAACCAAAATTTTAAAAAAATATACGGACAATTTTTCCCAACAATTACCTTACAAAAAATACTTAAATCCGGAAATATTACGGGCATTACACTTACCCGAAGAATTGAAAGGCCCAGTTACAATGATTTAAATCCATTTAAATTCTACCTCGACCCTACTACCTATAAAGCTGGAAATCCCGATTTAAATCCCCACTTTAGTTGGATTGCCGATATGCAATTTGTTTTTACCAAAGGAAGCTCCATGAGCCTAAGCATGTCGCATACCGACCATATGATTACGGAAGTATTGTATCCCAGCGAAAACGATCCCAAAATTACCATACAGACCAAAAAGAATTTGAACACATTTCAAAGCGTAATTTTCTCAGCAAATACCCCATTAAAATTGGGCAAAAAAAGCAATGGATTTTGGTCTATGAATGCAGGGTATCAATTTTTTAAGGGAATGGTTTCCAATTCACAAGTGAGCAAGGGTAGTCCTGTATTGGTGTTTACTGGTTCACAAGCATTGGCCATCAATTCGCACTACACCGCTGATATGAGTGCCACCTTTCAAAGTGGTCAGGTATATGCGTTTATGTATTTAAAAACTTTAGGCCAATTGGGTTTGGGTTTACAGCGGAATTTTTGGAACAAAACAGGTACCTTAAAACTGAATTTAACAGATGTGTTTTTTACTGGAAATCCAAAGGGAATAAATGACTTTGTAGGTTACCATGAAGAGTTTGTGGTAAAGCGTGAAACCCGCATGGCCATGCTTACTTTCAACTGGAAGTTTGGTTCACCTCAAGGTCCTGCAAAACGCAGATCAGGCGGTGCTGAGGAAGAGAAAAAACGGGCCAGTGAACAAATAGGTTGAGGAATATTTTCTATCCCATAATTGCTATATATTTACCCCATGGAACAAAAGCCACCCTTACCCCCATTTTCAGAGGAAACTGCAAGGCAAAAAGTACAGATGGCAGAAGATGCTTGGAACAGCAAAGACCCAGAACGGGTATGCCTTGCTTATACCACTGATACCGCATGGAGAAACCGCAATGAATTTATAAATGGCCGTGAAGCGGTGAAATTGTTTCTGCAAAAAAAATGGTCTACAGAACACGACTACAAATTAAAAAAAGAACTTTGGGCATTTACAGATAACCGAATTGCGGTGAGGTTTGAATATGAATGGCACAATGATGCAGGTCAATGGTTTAGAAGCTATGGAAATGAGAATTGGGAATTTGATTTAAATGGATTGATGCGCAAAAGATTCGCCAGCATCAATGATTTGCCCATAAATGAGGCCGACAGAAAACTCAAATAACCCTTGCCTATTTGAAATTCAAATGGTAAATTCGCATTTATGAAAACCATTACCAAATTTCTTCCGTTGTTTTTAATAACGGGTTTGCTTTTTGTAGGAGGCTGCAAATTGGTGAACATCTCAAAAGACATCAATGGCGGCAGTGTTACTTTTACACTTACCACCCAATCTAAAGGCACTTATGATGAGATGGCTGATGTTACCATCGACATTAAAGAAGAGTTGAAAAAATACAGTGTAGACATTAGCAAATTGAAAAAATTGTACATTAAATCTGCTAAGTTTACCATTATTGATTTGTCTGCTAGTCCTGTAAATTTTAACATTGTTGACAATGCAATTTTGGAGATAGGCTCAACATCTGCAGCATTGCCTATGAAAAAATTGGCTTGGAAAGATCCCGTTCCACATTCAGGTGCATCCAGCATTGATGCTGATGTAGATGGTACAGTAGATTTAATTCCTTATGCCAATGCGGGTGCGGTACAATACCATGTACATGGCACATTGAATACTGACTTGGACCACGAAATTGATTTGAAATCAGAGTTCACTTGTGTAGTTGAATTCTAATAACTGCTGTAAATATTTAAGCCGCGAAACCAATGGTTTCGCGGCTTTTTTTATGCATTGCGAGGTATACTCTATGCGCATCCCCTTTATGTTTACGCAGATTTTCGTTCTTGGGTTTGTCACATATTTTGCAAGCTACCGCGGCAAAATATCCGCCAAACACTTCCTGTTGTTTCTCGTTGTTAAAAGTATGTAACCCCTCTGGGGTTGCGGATTTCCGATGTCCCAGTCAATACGTTTTTGAAGTAGAATTTCTCCATCTCCACTTTCGGAGACGATGCCTAATTTTTAAATCAGGCGGGGGATGAAAAAATTGCCAATTCGTTCTTTCAAATGAATTAGCATAACATGATGTTTACATACTTACACTTGTCCATTTTGAGCAGATTTTCGTTCTTGGGTTTGTCACATATTTTGCAAGCTACCGCAGCAAAATATCCGCCAAACACCCCCATCAGCATTCCGTTGTTACTAAATGATGAACCCCGATGGGGTTCTGATTCACCTAATGATTTCTAATTCGATATTGGAGCAGAATTGCTACCCCTGGGAAAAAATGACCAATTTCAAATCAGGATGGTGAGGAAAAACGTCCAGATAAAATCAAATGCGAAACAGACTCCGGAGGAGTCATTCACTCATTAACAGACTACAACGAGAACCGCCAACCCCAGCGGGGTTGTTCATTAAATTTCGCGGCTTTTTTTATGCATTAACCTACCTTTGCCCTGTGAATTTGCTTTCTGCTGAAAATATTGCCTACACTGCAGGCGATAAAAAATTATTTACATCTCTGAATTTTGGACTTTCTCGTGGCGATCGGGTGGGATTAATTGGAGTAAACGGCACAGGCAAAAGCACATTTCTAAAAGTTCTAGCCGGCAAAATACCGCCCGATAGCGGAAAAGTGAGTGTTCGCAAAGATTGTACGGTGGGTTATTTGGGCCAAAACCCTGAGTTAGACCCAGCCCTTTCCGTTTTCGATAATGTGTTTAACAACAGCAATCCACTTACTGATTTAATAAGGCAATACGAGGCCCATGTTGCACACCCTGGTGATTCAGTAGATTACCTGAATGAGCTTGACCGCTTAAACAATGAAATGATGGTGCAAGATGCTTGGAGTTATGAGGCCAGAATTAAAGAAATCATTAGTAGGTTGGGCATTGCTCCCTTCATGGAACAATCAGTGGGTTCCTTGAGTGGTGGGCAGAAAAAAAGGGTGGCGTTGGCAAAAATATTGGCCGAAGAACCCGAAATATTGATTTTGGATGAACCCACCAACCATTTGGATATTGAAACTGTTGAGTGGTTGCAAAACCTCATCACTTCTCGGTTTGACACCATATTAATCGTAACCCACGACCGGTATTTTTTGGATGCCGTTTCCAATCAAATTGCAGAATTGGAACGCGGTGATTTGTACAAATACCAAGGCAACTATGCCTATTTTTTAGAGAAAAAACAGGAAAGAAAAGAGAATGCAAAGGTGGAAATGGAACGGGCCAGAAACCTGTATAGAAAAGAACTGGAATGGATGCGCCGCATGCCCAAAGCAAGGGGCACCAAATCCAAATCCCGCATTTCTGCTTTTGACGATTTAAAAGAAAAAATTAGCGGTCCGCCCATCGATGATAAAATTACACTAGAAATAAAAGACCGCAGGCAAGGTGGAAAAATATTGGAAGCCCGTGGCATTGGTAAATCTATTGATACCAAATTGCTAATTGGGCATTTTAGGCACCATTTTCAAAAAGGAGAAAAAGTGGGAATTGTGGGTCAAAATGGATGTGGCAAAACCACTTTGCTCCGCTTGTTAACTGGCCAAATAAAACCCGACAAAGGTGATATTGTTACTGGGGAAAATACCGTAATTGGCTATTACAGTCAGGAAGAAGATTTGCCACAAACAGAAATGGGAAAAAGGCTGATAGATGTGGTTACAGAAATTGCACCCAATATTGAACTGGCCGATAAAAGTATTGTTTCTGCCAGCCAATTCTTAAACCGTTTTCTATTTCCCCCACAAGACCAGTATAAAACCGTTGACAAGCTCAGCGGGGGCGAACGAAAACGCCTACAGTTGCTGCGCATTTTAATTCAAAATCCCAATTTTCTCATTTTGGATGAACCCACCAACGACTTGGATATTGAAACCCTCAATGTGCTCGAAGAGTTTTTGGAAACTTTTGGAGGCTCTGTCATCATTGTAAGTCACGATAGGTACTTTTTAGACCGCCTGGCACAACACCTTTTTGTTTTTGAAGGTGGTGGAGAAATTCGCGATTTTCCGGGCAACTATACCGACTACCGAGAATGGCTGGATGAGAGAAAACAAGTGGTAAAAAAGGAAGCCGCCAAAATTGAAAAAACCGCCACTAAAGTTGCTGTTGAAACCAAATCGAAAAGGAGTTATAAAGAACAACGGGAGTTGGAGCTCACAGAAAAAGCCATGGAAGATGGGGAAGCGAGAAAAATTGCCATTCACGATTTGCTCAGCACAACTACAGACCACCAAACCATTACAGATTTGGCTTTAGAACTCGAAGAATTGGATAAAAATCTGGAAGCTTTGATGCTAAAATGGATAGAATTATCTGAAAAATAAATGAAACTCTAGGGAAATTTTCGCTTTTCAATGGCGATTTCCGTATTTTGCCAAGCCTTAAACGCATGAATAGAATTAAATTGTTGTTTACTTTGGTTTTGGCCCTCACTGCCAGTGTGCTCAGTGCCCAAGACAAGATTTTTTTAGCAGCCCGCAAGGCTTACAACGCCGGACAGTTTGCTAAGGCCCAATCCACTGCCCAAAAAGCCCTTGAAAAAGACAAAACACAGGCCGAATGGTGGTACCTGCGTGCTTGCTCCGAATTCCAAATGAGCAAAATGACCAAGTACATGGGTGGCAAAGTGGCTTATGATAAAGAGGCTGTAAAAAGCGCAGTTCGCGCCAGACAATACGATCCAGATGGCACGTATTACGATGAATATGCAACGGTGTTTGGTGAAATTGTAGATAAAAACAACAAAGAAGCCATGGCCAATTACGCGGGCAAACGGTATGCAAAAGCAGTGCAAATGTACCACAACAGCTTTGAACTTACCGGTGATACCATTGCTTACGGCATGATGGGCTTGAGTTACTGGGAAGATAAAAAAGAACTGGATGGTTTGAGGGTGTTCAGAGAAATTACCCAATGGAACAATGGGGCGAAAAAAGAAGGTTGGGGTGAAAAAACCTTCATGCGCGAACCTTTTGAAATTCTGAGCAATTATTTCTTAAAAAAAGGCATGTTCGACTCCGCCATTTTGTACACCGAAATGGGACTGGGCATTTACAATTTGAACAAAATATTGTTGGAGAATGAAAAATTCATGCTCAAAACGGTGCTTATCGATTTGGGCAAATACCAATTGGATGAGAATTTTAGGCTTACTGTAAATCGTGGTTTAAAATACTTCCCCAATGATTCTCAGTTTTTATACCAACAAAACTACTATTACCTTACCCGTTTAATGGGTGCAACCCAAACCAGGCCTTACGACAGCGCAGATAAACTGTTGTATGGTTTTTTTGCAGATAAAAACGCCATGATGAAAAAGGGCGTAAATAATGGCTCTGATGAATTTTTAATTAAAGATACTGCCAAATTTTTATTTCAATGCTTGGATTATTATTTGCGCACCAACACTAGAAATACCACCGCTTATGTATTTAAAGAATGGTACAAAAAGTACAACCGCATTGCGGAGTATGATGTAACACTAGCCGAGAGTTTGTTAAAAAACCCACCTGCAAATATTTCCAAACGTATGATAACCATGTTATTTTCAGATGCAGTTGCTGAATTTCCATGGAATAAAAACATTAAAAAATACAGGCTTGCTTATTTCAACAACTGGATGAAGAAACCAAAACGCAAAGGCGAATTGGTGAATTTGTTGGAAATGAACGAAGAACTTATTGCCGACTTTCCGGCCGACAAAACCTTAACCACAGCGCTGCAAAGCAATTTGTTGGCGGTATTGGACTCAACCATAGCGGATGGCAAAATGTATGACGCTTGGACATATTACTACCGCGTAAGTGGCCAATTCCCAGCATCCCCTTCTCTACCCAGCTTAAAACAAAAATTGGCAGCTATGGATTTTAAAAAACGCTATTCAGAAACCAGAATTGCTTATACCGAAGTGAAGGGTAAAAAAATTGCCAATACAGGCTGGAATGGGGAAAGCGCCATGTGCAGACCCGGACAATTGCCCGATACAACTTTGTATAAAGTTTTACATAGAATCAACTATTTCAGGCAAAATGCTGGCATAGTGTTGCCCATGAACTTAAGTTACGACAGGGTTTTAAAATGCCAAGAAGCTGCAGTGATGTACAACGGCAAAGGCATCTTTACCAGAGAACCTACGCCAGAAACCCACCAATGTTTTACAGAAGATGCCAAAGAAGCCGCTGCAGTAGCCCAAGCGATTTTGGAAAACAACCCTGCACAATGTGTAACCATTTTTATGGATGACAGCAAAAGTGTGGAGGTGGTAAACCGCATGAGCATTTTAAATCCAGAAGCGCTTGATATGGGTTTTGGAAGTGCAGAGAACAACAGTGTATTTTGGTTGTTGGATGTAGGCGGGGCTCCAGATAGTGTTTATTACCAAAGTCATTTTGTGGCCTGGCCACCAGAAGGTACTTGTCCTAAAATGTTGATGTTTAAAAAATGGACATTTTCAATAGCAGCTGATGTAACAGGAGCCAAAGTGACCATTAAGTCAAAAGATGGTTCAGAAGTCGCAAATACTGTAAGCCAATACACCTTGCCCGGTATGTTGCTAAAGACATTAATCATCCAACCGAATTTGGATCCAAAAAAATTGACAGAGAAAGATGGATTTGAGGTTACTGTTGAATTAAAAGACAAACGCAAATTCACCTATAAAATTCAGTTAATCTAAGAGTTAAAAGCGAATCAAAAGGAAGCCTTCATTTTTGGAGGCTTTTTTTATGTGATAACCTTTGATTTATAAGGCAGGAAACCTATTTTTGAACAATAATTTTCAAACAGAACATGAAAAAATCCCTACTCATAGTCGGTTTATTGTTAAGCATTTCCGGCATTTTCGCACAAGCTCCAAATGCTGTGCAGTATCAAGGCGTTGCCCGCAACAGCTCTGGCGCCATTTTGGCCAGTCAAAGCATTTCTTTGCAAATCAGTTTGCACGATGTTACCAGCAATGGTACAATTATCTACAGAGAAAGACATGCTACTTCTACCAATCAATTTGGTGTATTTACCTTGTCAATTGGAAAAGGCAGCCCTGTGTTGGGTACGTTTAGCACCATCACTTGGCCCAGTGCCGCAAAATTCTTGCAAATTGAACTTGACCCCACTGGTGGTACTACATTCACCGATATGGGAACTTTTCAATTGTTGAGTGTTCCTTATGCTTTGTATTCAAATTCAGCAGGTTCTGCCAATAGCGTAAGCGGTTCTGCAACCATCAATCCTAGCCAAATAAATGGTGGTGGTGCATCAAACAACCAAGTGTTGCAGTGGAATGGCACCAACTGGGTACCAGGCACCATAAATACTACAGTAAATACCGACAATACCTTAACCGGTAACGGAACAGTTGGTACTCCTTTAAAATTGGCCCAAAACGGTGCTACTACCAATCAAGCATTGGTATGAAACGGTACTGCTTGGGCACCTACTACCATCACCAATGGTGATATTACCGATGTTATCGCTGGTACTGGCCTAAGCGGTGGCGGAACTTCTGGTTCTGTAACCTTAAATGCTACCAATACCACTGCTATGTGGAACGCCAATCAGATTCAGGGTGTAAATGTTACCAGCGGTGCTACTACTGGTCAGGTTTTGCAATATAACGGCACAAACTGGGCAGCTTCTACCCTTTCAAACTATACTCCAGGAACAGGTTTATCATTATCTGGCAATACCTTAAATAGTATATGGACAAACTCAAGCAACAATGTATCTAACAATACTGGAAATACTTTAAGCTTTTTAACTAGCAGCAAACCACGCATGCATATTGATGCCAATGGCGACATTGGAATTGGTGGCAACAGTACGGGTGCTAAATTGTTCTTAAAACATGGCAACAAATCGGCTTTTGATTCAAGCCTTGGGCTTTATAATATATACGGACAACATATTTTGGGCGACTCTGTAATTGCATATAATGGTTCTACTCAGGTGGGAACAATTGGTCAAAAAATAGTGGTACGCAAAAACATGAACCTTAATTTGGGTACTTTTATTGATGTTGGTTCAAACAATTCCAATAGTTCTGTTTATCCAGCTAATTATGGGATTTATTCAGCTGCGCAAGCACAGGCGAAAAATGGTTATAATTTGGGTGGTGCATTCATTGCAAGTGGCGGCCTATACAACAATGGGGTATTTGCACTTTCAGGCCTTGGAATCGACTCATTAAATAGCACAAATACTGCTATTACTGCAAATGTTCAGGGAAAAGGCGCAACCAACACGGGTATTTCTTTATATGCTACAGTACCTGTAAACAATCCAAACCAATACCTATTTGGAATTAACAGTAGCCTCACAGGTGACGGTATTGATAATTATATTATGGGTTTCCAAGAAACCATAACCAGCAATGCAAAAGGTGCTTACATTCACGGTAAATATATAGGCATTAATGCGCCAGCAGACAGCACTTTTATTTATGGCCAAAGAATGGATATTAGAACATCTACCGGCAAAGGATCTAATATTTACGCCAATGATTTATATGCGAGCATGGAATCTACGGGTAATCTATTGGGATATGATGGAGATTTGCGCCATTCAGGTATCAATTCACAGGTATACGGTTTTAACCAATATGTGCAGCTAACTGGTGCAGGTACTATTGGATTTGGTTACAGCGCGGATCTTCGTGCTTATGCCAAAGGCAACAGAAACTATGCGATTGACGCATTTGCAGCGGGCAGTAACAACAGCGATGAAAACTACGGTATTTATTCTTATGCTACAAATGGCGCTGTCAACTATGCGGGATATTTCGTAGGCAATGTTCATGTAAATGGTGCTCTTAGCAAATCATCTGGTTCATTTAAAATTGACCACCCCGCTGACCCAGAAAACAAATATTTGGTTCACAGTTTTGTAGAGAGTCCTGATATGATGAACATTTACAATGGCAACGTAGTAACCGATGCCAATGGAGATGCTACCATCATTATGCCCGATTATTTTGAAGCATTAAATATGGATTTCCGTTACCAATTGACTTGTATGGGCGTATTTGCTCAAGCTATGGTGGCTCAAAAAATTGAAGGCAACCGCTTTGTGATTAAAACAGACAAACCCAATGTGGAAGTAAGCTGGCAGGTAACTGGAGTGCGCCAAGACCCTTGGGCAAATGCACACAGAATTGAGCCAGTAGTAACCAAATCTGAAACTGAAAGAGGTACTTATTTAAATCCTGAATTGTACGGCAAACCCGAAACATCAAGATTGGGCTACCACGAACCTAAAAAAGTGGAAGCAGTAAAACCCCAAATTGCACCGACTCCTCAAGTAGCATTGCCTACTGTGAAGAGCAAGCCTTAATCACTAAAAACAACAAAATCTGTAGAGGCCGATAAATTAAATTATCGGCCTCTTTTTTTTTCTCATATTTATTCCTATTTTTGCAACCCCAAATGCACACGTGGCGTAATTGGTAGCCGCACCAGACTTAGGATCTGGCGCTTCACGGCGTGGGGGTTCGAGTCCCTCCGTGTGCACAAATCAAAAGATGGAACCGTTAATCAGGTTCCTTTTTTGTTTACTGTGTGACCTTTTGTCATACAAAAACTTGGCACAATAATTTCTAAAATAACCATAACGTGAATATTTCTGTAGATAAACTCGACGAACTGAACACCACCATCATTATTGATTTGGAGAAACAAGACTACCAAGAAAAGGTAGAAAAGGAACTTAAAAAAGCACAAAAAAACGCTTCGGTTAAAGGATTCCGGCCCGGCAAAGCGCCTTTGGGTATGGTACAAAAACTTTATGGCCGTGCAATTTTGGCTGAAGAAATTCAACAAGCTGCCAGTGAAGCACTGAACAATTACATCACAGAAAACAAGTTGGATATTTTGGGTTATCCCATTTCCAGCGAAAGGGTGGCCAGTGATATCGATATTGAAGGCAAAGAATCTTTCAAATTTGCATTTGATTTGGGCTTAGCTCCATCTTTTGATTTGAATATCTCTGCCAAAGACAGCCTTACCTTGTTTGAGGTTACAGTTTCTGATAAAGAGGTAGATGAAGACATAGAGTATGCAAGAAAACGCTATGGCAAAATGGAAGATGTAGAAACTTCAGAATTGGAAGACATTATCTACTGCACCCTTACTGAATTAAATGATGATGGCGGTCCTTTGGATGGCGGTGTTGGCGCAAAACCAGCAAGCTTGGTTGCTGGTATGATTGAAGATGAAGCCCTTAAAAGCACCCTAACTGGTGTTCAAAAAGGAAATACCTTTAGTGTAAACATCTTTCAATTGTTCAACAACAACGACACTGTGATTTCAAGCACCTTGGGCATTCCTAAGGAAGGTGTAAAAGACCTGAACATGAATTTTGAACTTGTGGTAACTGAACTCAAACGCCGCACAGTTGCGGAATTGAATGAGGAATACTACAAAGAGGTTTTTGGCCCAGAAGATTTTCCAGCAAATGAAGCGGAATACCGCGAAAGAATTAAAGCCAACTTGGAAAACTATTATAAGAACGAAGCAGAATTGTGGTTGGACCACGAAATTGGTCATATTATCCTAGAAAAACACAGCCTGCAGTTGCCCGATAATTTCCTTAAACGTTGGTTGGTGAGCACCAAACCTGAAACCTACACTGCCGAGAATATCGATGAAAAGTATGCCCAAGAGAGTTCTGCATTGCAACGCCGCTTGGTAATTGATAAAATTGCAGAGCAAGCTGCGATAGAACCTACCGAAGCTGATATTAGAGAAGAAGCCCGAGTATATTACCTTGGTTTATACCGTCAGTATGGTTTAACCATGATGCCCGATGACAATTTCCTAGACAATACCATCAACCAAAGATTGGGCGAGAGGGAATTTGTACAACAAATGGCCGACCGCGTAATTTACAGAAAAGCATACGACCATGTAAAAACCATGGTAAACATTAAGACCCAAAAAGTTTCTGTTGAAGAATACTTTAAGCACGTAAATTCGCACAAGCACGAACACGCTGAATAAAATAAATAAACAAAACACACACTAAACTGTTAAACACTCATTCCTATGGACTACGGTAAAGAATTTAAAAAGTACGCTACCAAACATTTGGGGCTCAATAGTATTTATGTAGATAAATATGTAGACGGCATTGCCAATAGCAATATAGTTGGACTTACCCCCAACATTATTGAAGAACGCCAAATGAATGCTGTGGCTATGGATATTTTTTCAAGATTGATGATGGACCGCATCATTTTTCTTGGAGTTCCCATTTATGAGGATGTATCCAATATCATCATTGGTCAATTGTTGTTTCTAGAAAGCACCAACCCAAACCGCGATATTCAGATTTACATGAACAGTCCGGGTGGTAGTGTGTATGCCGGTTTGGCTATTTACGACACCATGCAGTTTATCAGCAGCGATGTGTCTACAATTTGCACAGGCATGGCGGCAAGTATGGGTGCTGTATTGATGGCAGCAGGTGAAAAAGGGAAACGTACAGCCCTTCCCCACTCTCGCATTATGATTCACCAACCTTTAGGTGGTGCTCAAGGCCAGGCTTCAGATATTGAAATCACATATAAAGAGATCAATAAATTGAAGAAAGAGCTTTACGATATCCTAGCGTTCCACAGCGGACAAACTTATGAAACCATTGAAAAAGATGGTGACCGCGACTTCTGGATGACTGCCGAAGAAGCCAAAGCTTATGGCATGATTGACGAAGTTTTGGGTGTAAGGAAAAAGAAATAAATCATTTATGAAAGCCAAAGAGCAGCTTTGTTCCTTTTGTGGGCGCAAAAAAACGGATACCTTAATGCTGATTTCCGGGGTTGAGGGTCATATATGTGAAAATTGCGTGGAACAAGCCTTCAAAATTGTTGAAGAAGAGCTCGGGGCTTCAAAAAGCAAGAAAAAACACGATACTCAAAAGGGAACTGGTTTGGAAGACTTCACACTTCCAACACCTTCCCAAATTAGGCAACACCTCGATGAATATGTCATTGGGCAGGATGATGCCAAAAAAGTAATGTGCGTGGCGGTATATAACCACTATAAACGCATATTAAACATCAATAAAACCGAAGATGTTGAAATTGAGAAAAGCAACATTCTGATGGTGGGTGAAACTGGAACTGGCAAAACATTACTCGCTAGAACCCTAGCACGTTTTCTGAATGTTCCATTTTGCATTGCAGACGCAACTGTGCTCACCGAGGCTGGTTATGTAGGAGATGATGTTGAAAGCATACTTGCCCGTTTGCTCCAGGTTGCCAACTACGATGCAAGTGCAGCAGAACGCGGCATTATTTACCTCGATGAGATTGACAAAATCAGCAGAAAAAGCGACAACGCCTCAATTACCCGCGATGTAAGTGGTGAAGGGGTGCAACAAGGTTTGCTTAAAATTCTGGAAGGTACCATTGCCCATGTTGCGCCCGAAGGTGGCAGAAAACATCCCGATGCCAAATATGTAAAAATTGATACCAGCAATATCCTTTTTATTTGCGGTGGGGCATTTGATGGAATTGAAAAAATCATATCTCGCAGGGTAAAAAACCAAGAAGTGGGTTTTAAAACTGGGCACCATGACGATGTAGAAAAGAAGGACTTGCTGAAACACATCAGTCCAGCAGATTTAAAGCAGTTTGGGTTGATTCCTGAAATCATTGGTCGTTTGCCCATCATTGCTGCACTTGAACCATTGGACAAGGTGGTGCTTAAAAATATATTGACCCAACCCAAAAATGCCTTAATTAAACAATATTCTAAATTGTTTGAATTGGAAGGCATTGCCCTCAGTTTTGATGACGCAGTAATTGATTTTATCGTTGAAAAGGCATTTGAATTTCAATTGGGTGCGCGCGGGTTAAGAGGCATTTGCGAATCCATTTTGCTAGACTATATGTATGAAACCCCAGGCAAGGAAAATGTAAAGAAATTGCACATTTCCCTTAAAGAAGCTGAAAAGCACTGGGAGAAATACAAAACAGTATTTAAGGCTGCTTAATCCGATTTTGCTATAAAAGCAATATTATTGCCGGTACAATCACCATGCAAAATAATATTGCTGATATCGTTGACCCAAACAATTCAGCCACTCTACCAAACAAAAACAATAAAAAAACCCAAACGGCTTGGGCCATGTATGATTGGGCCAATTCGGTATATTCCCTGAGTATTGCGTCCGCCATTTTTCCTATTTTTTACGAAAAATTCACGCCCAGCAGTATTTCTTTATTTGGACAAACTTTTTCTAACACTTCTCTTTACGATTTCTCTCTTTCCTTTTCATTTTTGGTAGTAGTTGCACTGGTGCCATTGCTTTCTGGTATTGCTGATTTTGGTGGACTCAAAAAGCCCTTCATGCGGTTCTTTATTATTCTTGGCAGTTTGGGCTGCTCAAGTATGTATTTTTTCACAGGTGGCAATATTATTTTTGGTCTCGGTTGTTTCATTTTTGCCACCATCGGCTGGGCCGGAAGCTTGGTCTTTTACAATTCTTATTTGCCTGAAATTGCCACACCTGACAAGTTCGATAGATTATCGGCCAGGGGCTATACCATGGGTTATATCGGCAGTGTGTTGCTGCTGGTGGTAAACCTGTTGTTGTTACAAAAAAGTGAGTGGTTTGGATTGCCCGCCCCCTCTAAAACCAATACCCTCTCCTTTCAAATTGGATTTTTAACCGTGGGCTTGTGGTGGTTCTTTTGGTCGCTTTGGCCATTGTTGGTGCTGCCCAATGTAAAAGGCACACACAGCGGCAAGTTTCAAAGCAGCATGCTCCTAAACGGGTACCGTGAAATAAGAAAAGTCTTTAAACAAGTGGTTAAAACCAAAGCATTGATGCTGTTTTTGGCCTCCTTTTTTATATACACCATGGGGGTTCAAACCATCATATATGTGGCTGCTATTTTTGGTAGCAAAACCCTGCAACTGGAAAGCGCAGATTTGTTAAAAACCATTTTGCTTATTCAATTGATTGGTATTGCTGGTGCCTATTTCTTTGCCTGGATTGCTGACAAATGGGGCAACAAACTAAGCCTGGCCCTTACATTAATTATATGGACGGGTGCCTGCTTATTGGCATTTAATATTGAACCCAAGCAGCCAAATCAATTCTTTGCCTTGGCTTGTGTGGTAGGAACAGTAATGGGTGGTGTGCAAAGTTTGAGTAGGGCTACTTATGCCAAATTGGTACCTGGCGATACCGACAATACTTCATATTTCAGTTTTTATGAAGTTACCGAAAAACTGGCTATCGTTTTGGGAACACTTTGTTTTGGTTTGATTGACCATATCACTGGTAACATGCGCAATAGCATTCTCATGCTCATGTTGTTTTTTGTTTTCGGATTTGTGGTATTAATGTTTGTGCCCAACGATAAACTCAAAGGCCACAAAAAATAAGTTAGCGCATGAGCAAAAAGGTTCCGCCTTTTCTTACATAATTGCCATAAATGGTAGTGGCCTCCAATTGCCACAAATACACCCCAGCAGGCGCAATTTCCCCCAGATATGTGCCATCCCAACCCAGTTCGCTGTTTTCTGATTTGTACACAATCTCGCCCCACTTATTTCTGATAATCAAATTAAAGGAGGCCGCGCTGTCCATTACAATTCTGAATTTTTCGTTGGCCGTTGGTCCTTTAGAATCTGGCGTAAAACTGGTAGGAACATAAAACTGCAAACCTGGTCTCACGCGAATTCGCGTAGAATCTTTTGCCACACAACCTTCTGTTGTGACAACAGTTAAAATGGCCTGATACAAGCCAGTATCTCTTGGAAAATCTACTTTTACAACAGGTTTAATAGCCGTAGCAGGCGACCCCTGTTCAAATTGCCAATACACTGAATAAGGAATTGAACTCACACTTTTATCTGAAAATTCCAGATTTGAAAAATCAGCCGAAACGATCCTGTTTTTTGGCGAAACTTCTATGGCCGCAATTGGACTTTCAAAACCCTGTATAAATACACTCTTTTCTTCAGACACGCAGCCATCTAAACTCCCTGTTACTGTGGCATTAGTCAATCCTACATCTTCATTTCTGTAAACAATATTCCCTGCAGTAGACTGATTCACCTTACCGCCCACTACCCAATGGTATTTACTGGCAACGGCGTTTGGATTTGGGGTGATGGTATTGATTCCAGCATTAAATGGCACGCAACCGTTATCGGGTTGGGCCAATAATTCAAATTCTGGAATGGGTTTTACATACAATACAAAATCAACGATTTGATCTGCGCAGCCTTCTAAGGCAGTGATTTTCCAGTGCAATTGATGAGGTATTTTTCCATCAACACCGGCAGTTTGCACCAAATAACGTGTATCAATTTTTTTGATATCCAATCCATTGACATCCCCATACAGTTGCAAATTGGCAGTATTTCTTGGGTTGGGATTTAACAACAATTTCTCGTTTTCGCAAACCGACACATCTGAAACCAAATCCAAAACTGGAGAAGGGTTTACCACAAACACCACTGAATCTGTAGAAGCACATCCGTTGGAGATATCTGTATAGGTATACCCAAACATCGCTGTTTTAAATCCAGCTTGCGAAATTGCAGCAGGTGTAAAAACATTTGTAGGAACCCTATTTACATTGTTAAACCAATGCCCACCGTTGATATTAGCGGTTAGCGAAATATCACTGTCAGTTGCGCAAAACACAGATTTGCCTTTTTCATTAATAGAAACCAGTGGGGCTTTTTTAACCACAATTTCAGTAGTATCCCTTACCAAACAACCTGAAATGTCTTTTTGAAAAAACAATTCAAACTTGCCTATGCCGCTGCGTGAAGGCCAGAATTCTCCAGCGCTTACTGCCTGAGGTATGGGATTGCAAGTCCATTTTCCATCAGAAATTTTGCAATTTGTAGCTGCATTCAAATTCAATTTCTCATTATTGCTGCAAATGTCTGTTGGCTTTTCTATTCCCGTAGGAACAGGATCTACCACAATTACAGCAAATTGTCCGTTATAATGGCATTGGTATTTATCGGTATAAAAAACACCAAAAAAGGTGGAACCCGATTTGGTGGGAGTAAAGTTAAATGGTGAAATGAGCTGAGCACCTGTTGTTTGGTTGTTCATCGACAGTACACCCGAATCCTTCCAGCCCGAAATTCGAATCCTATTTTTTAATTGAAGTTGATACGGAGTGGTAGGCACGCAAAGTGAGGTGTCTGTAATATTCAAAGTTAAGCGTGGTAAAATGGCCACTTTTTGGTTTGTTTTTAAAGTACAACCATTGGCATCTGTCATTTCAAGAACAATATTGGAATCCTTAGGCAATGTAAACCTTTTGGTTTTCAACCCTGAGCCTCCATTCCACCAATATTTAAAAGGACCAGTGCCGCCTTTAATTTCTGCCTTCAATTCAAACTCTTCATTGGAACACACTTTGGCTGGCCATTTTAAATTGGGTTCCAACAGCGAAAAATAAGGGACATTAATTGAATCTCTAATTTCTACCTGACAAAACGTAATATTATCAGATAATTGATATACCACATAATACTTCCCAGGAGTGGGGACGTCCACCTCCGCAATATTTCCAGTTCCTGTTTCTATTAGTTTATTGCCTTGATATACAAACCAAGCCTGATTGAAATTGGGTTTGTTAAAGCCGCTGTTTAAAGACACTTTATTGCACACCAAATGTTTGAGAACTGGTGTCACTTTAGGCAAAGTTGTGGGTTTAATCGCTATGGTGCGGTAGGTAGTGCTGGTAATTGGGCAGTTGTTATCTTGGGCAATTACGGTTACATAATAAGGCCTATTTCTTAAATGCCCTTTGTTTACTGGCACTGTAAAAAACGCATCAAATATATTTTTGGAACTGCCTACTTTTTGAATTTTGCCATTCTCCAGTTCTGAAAAATAGGTGAGAGTCACCGAATCCTTAGTGCTGCCATAAACAGGATCATTTATGGTCATATCCATTTGAAAATCTGCACCAGCACAAGCGAAATAGTCATACTCTGAGGTGCTTATTTTGGGGGCATAGTTGTTGGTTGAAATCACTTCAACTTGATTGTCCCTTCTCGTAACACCCATGAGTACCCAGTTGCCTGAAATTTTCCGCCACTCTCGTACTTCTATAACCATAAACCCTTTTTGGCCACTGGATACTGGAGTAAATCCCATCCAGCCAGATTCAGCTTCGATTCCAGCTCCTTCAATTGGCCAAACGGTTTTATTTAAATTACAATCTGTAGGACAATAAACTGATACGGGTTTGTTTTCATCAAATCCTGCTGAAAATGACACATGCTGCCCCCATCCTTTTTGTGCCTTTACCAAATGGTAGGAAAGAGAATCACCATCGATATCTTTTGCCAATACATTGTAGGTAAAACTTTGATTTTCAGGCAATAAGTATGCAACTGGAGCATTCATTGTTGCAGAATTGTTGTACTGGCTGTTGCAAATATTGATTCTAGCAAAATTGTAGTACCCGTCGAACACATTTTGTACATATGCATCTATCCTAGATTCAACCCTAATTGCTGCCTCAAACTGGCAATATTCCGTAGAAACCAAATCAAAATCTACCGTGCATTCAAATACATATTCTTCAATACCTGAAGGGAAACTCCCACCTGAGCAACTTGATTTTACACCATTACAAAGCGGGGTAATGTCTCTTTTAGATACTTGTGAAATGGGTATTTGTTTTAAGCGTTTTGCATAGCCCAATTCTTCTGGACTTGCATAAATTTCTAAGTTTTTGATCTCTGGACAATCAAATGTGCCGAATTCACATTGGTTGCAATCCCTGTAAACTTTGATGGTGAATTTATAAGTATGGGCACTTAAATGGGTATAGTTTATTTCACCTCCTAAAATATGTTTGGCAAAAACACCGCTATAAGCACCAAAGCCTGCTATAAAAAGCAGGCTTTTAATGGCGTTGCGCCAACGGTATTTTTTATCAATAATCAACCTTATCTCATCAGTGTAACGGTTCCATCAAATTTATATTTCTTGCCATCAAAACTCACCACTTCTACATGGTACACATACACATCCTGCTGGCATACGCCGCCGTTTGCTGTGCCATCCCATCCTTTGGTAATGTCATCGGTTTCGTACATCTTTTCACCCCAGCGGTTGTAAATGGTCATTTTCATGGTTTTGTAGTTTTGGGCTGCAATCATGAAGGTGTTGTTCCTAGGTGGTCCTGAGCCTTCAGGTGTAAACACATCTGGAATAAACACAATGATATCTGGACCCACCACCACTTGTTTTACCCTTGTAGCCACACAACCTTGGTCTGAGGTTACTGTAAGGGTAATGTCGTAAGTGCTGGTGTCTTTGCCATAGGAATACCTTGGATTCTGTAAGGTGCTGGTATCGTTTGGATCGGTAATTGGGTCATCAAAATCCCAGTTGTACGTCAAATAACCATTGGTAAATACCGATTTATCCAAAGTGCTGTTATTTATCACCTTAAACTTAGGCAAAGCCACTGTGGTACCAAATGGTGGGTCGGTTACAAAGTCTGCCACCGGCACTGGGTATGCTTGTACATAATCCGGGCGAACGATGGTGGTAGAACATGGACCTTGGGTATTTACCACTGTTAAGGTTACTGGGTATTTGCCCTGTACTGGGAACACCACACCTACTGGATTTTGGTCTGTGCTGGTTGCTCCATTGCCAAAATCCCAGTTCCAACTGAGGTCTACCGCTGGTATGCCTTTGTTCTCTATGCCAGTAAAGCTGGCTGTAAGTGGCACACAACCATCTGCTGGGCTGGCCATATCTATTGCTGGGTATTGGAACAATACTATTTGTATGCTGTCACTCACCTGTGGGCACACATCATTGGGTATGGCCACTGTGGTTACTGTCAACCATGCATATTTGGTGGCACTGTCTTGCAAACCATGCTGGTAGGTAATGTTGGTGGATGCCGCATTGTCTATATTGCCATCGGCGCCATTAATTTTGGTCCACAATACGCC
>JADYZD010000019.1 GCA_020853295.1 Bacteroidia bacterium
AGCCAAAGCAGGCAAAGGCAATGCATATCCAACCCGCGACAGTATTCTGCTTGAAGCATTGGAGGAAAAAGCCTATTTGATTTTTAGCATTAAAGATGAATCGGGCAAAGAAGTTCGAAGACTCAGAACCCCAGCAAATAAAGGGTTGAACAATATGACTTGGGATTTGCGTTATGGCACAACCAATCCCTTGGTTTTTCCTGAACCCGACTTGAGCAATCCCTATGCGGAAGCAGATGCAGGACCGTTTGTAGCACCAGGAAAATATACGGTTAAAATGTACCTGGTATCCAATGGGGGGCAAACAGATTTGGGGAATACCCAAACCATAGAATGTGATTTCCTATACAAACCATCGATTCCTGGTATTTCTGGGGAACAAAGAACAGCATTGGTTGAAAATTTTGGCGAATTGCGCAGAAATGTATCAGCAGCAGCAGTGTACCTTAATGAAATGAAAAAAAATATGGGGACCGTGAAAAAAGCTGTTACCCAAGTGGGATTGGATGCAAAATTCATTTCTTCATTAACTGTGCTCGATCAAAAATGGATAGAATTGAATAAGAAGCTCAATGGAGATGGGGTATTGGCATCACATGAATTTGAAACAGCAAACGGAATTTATACCATTGTGGAAACTGCTGCTTATGGCATGTCGAGCAGCACCACTGGCCCTACCCAAACCCATATTGATGCATTTAAAATTGTGAAAACCGATTTTGAAGCTTGGGTAGTGCTTGCCAAAGAGTTTGATGCACTTTATACCGATTTGCAACGCATTTTGGATGAAAACAAGGTGCCATATACTCCCGGTAGAAAGTTCTTTTTGAATTGATTCCAGGCCACTGTGATGTGGTCCGGAAAGGGTGAAGCAACACAGTATAGCGTGCAAAAACGAAATGTAGTTGCGGGTGAATGGATTTAAATGAATTGACAAAAAGAACTTTTGATATGTGGTCTAAATATTTTTGTTTAAATTGCCATTGGAGGTAACAATGAACTATAAATTACTGGCAGTATTTTTATTCCTATTTGTGCAACTTAAGGCAAGCCACAAAGTGCATCTTGAAATCAAGGAAGTGGAATGGAATGGGAATTTGAAAAGTTTGGCACATAAAGCCCCATGGGAATTCGATTTCAGGGAAAAATCGGAAGTGTATTTTTTGGATTCAATAGGTAAAATTAAATTGTTTTTTACCGTAGAATATGTGCCTATTTTTTCTGATTTATCAGATGCACCTGGTTTTAAATTTACCTTATTTGACAGTGCCGATAGGAATATGGATGTAGCCCTGTTTACGCAATATAAAAAGGGTACTTATGATGCTGGAATTAAGCATAAGGATGCAGCAGGGTTGAGGCGTTGGGCTGGTAAGTTGAAATACACACCCGATACTTCAATTCACTTACAACGGCCTTCATGGCGACAGGATAATTTTACTTTCCAAATTGGCTCATTGTCGGTTTGGAATGCAAAAACCAAAGGAAAAACACCCAAAAGAAAAACACAAAAAAATATTGATTTTTATGCAGTTACCGGAGTAAAAAGTGAATTCCGTTATGCAGGAAAATACGGGAAAGAAAAATTTGAAATCTGCATAGACCCTATAAGGTACCAGTGGGGAAATGAAGTATGGGTGGAGGTTACCGTAAGGATGTATAAAAAGACAGAAAGTGGCGAAAATATTGAAGTACTCGCACATACTTTTTCAGGAAAAGACAAGAATATTTTATACAATGGTGGTGACGCCAAAAACAATGTTTATGAAGTTAGGGATGCCGCAAATAAATATTACATGCTCATTTCTAGGGTAATGCTAATCCCATATTAATTCAATGGCACCTGAATCATTGGAAATTCCTTCTCCTATTGGTACTTTGCGTGCCAATGTGCAACAAGGATTTCTCATTTCTATTGATTTTATAGATGATGTTTTAAGTCCATTGGCTGAAGAAAACAGCCAAACAATTTCGCAACAGGATAATCCCATATTTAAACAAATTGTTGATGAACTAAATGGATATTTTCTGGGTAAATTAACTTCGTTTTCTATTCCTTTAATGCCATTGGGCTCTAATTTTAGCAAAGGGGTTTGGACTGCTTTAATGGATATTCCTTTTGGTACTACCATAAGCTATGCCACACAAGCCCAAAGAATGCAAGCAAAATCGGCAATAAGGGCCATTGCTGCTGCAAATGGCAAGAATCCCATTCCCATAATTATTCCTTGTCACAGGGTAATTGGCAGTAATGGGAATTTAACCGGCTATTCTGGCGGATTGTGGCGAAAGCAATGGCTTTTGATCCATGAAGGTGCTATGAGCCATCAGGAAAAATTGTTCTAAAAAGCGATTTCCCAAATACACATTTGTTTCTACACAATTTCATGAGGGCAGTTCCAAATACTCATTGGTATCATAAATAATGAGTGTAGTCTTCAATTTTGAGACCACAACCCAAAATATGAAGAAGATTTTTACACCCCTAGCAATTGCAGTTATAAGCTGCAGTGCAAATGCGCAAAGCCTTTCCAGTGGCTTGCTCATGCGTTTTAATTTCGCAGGCAATGCGAAAGATGCAGGTCCTTACGCCCTTGCTACTTCACCAAGTGCCCTTACCCTTAGTGCGGATGCCCTTGGTAAAACAGCTCAAGCATACAGTTTCAATGGCACTTCGGATAAAATAAATGTAGCATACAATGCCAATGTTCAAGCACAATTTCCCATGACCATTGCAGCATGGATTAATATGGACGACAGCAGTAAAGCTTTTCCCATTTTTTCGAATGACATGAGTGCTACGGTTTACTCAGGCGCATCTATGACAGTTTCTGGTGCCAAATTAAGTGCGGGTATTGGAAATGGCAATGGAGTAGGGGCACAGTTTAGAAGCACCTATGAATCGCCTACCTTATTGCGCAGCAAAACTTGGTACCATGTGTGCTGTGTTTTCAAGGGCTTGGGCATTTTTGAATTGTATGTAAATGGTGTCAAAGTAAATGGTTCATATTCAGGAACAGCAAGCAGTATGGCTTATACCAATTCAGGAGCTGCTATCGGTTTTAACTATAGCAGATCTGCCGCACCACACCAATACGCCAAAGGGAAAATTGACAATGTGATGTACTATGGCCGCGAATTGTCGGAATTGGAAATCAATTTGATCAAAGACATGGTACTGATGTCTGAAATGGACGCAACAGCTGATTTTGGACCCTACGAAAATACACCAACTGCAAACTCGTTAAGCGCATCAAAAGACCGATTTGGAAACAATGGTAAAGCCGTATTCTTTAATGGCAGCAGCTCACAGTGGACCTATCCTACAAACAATACCTACAAATTGAGTTTCCCTTTTACTATGGGTGCATGGGTAAAACTGGATAGCAATAATGGCAACCGTCCAGTGTTCAATTTAAGTGACCATATCAATTCTAAATATGCAGGTGCCCAAATGGTCATCCAAGGCGGAATTCCATATTTGAATATAGGAGATAACAATGGGGCCGGAATTCAATTTAGAAAATCATACCAAGTAAATGATTCTATTAAAGTAGGGAATTGGTATTTTATTGTGGCCAATTTCATATCATTAAATAGTTTTAAAATTTACATCAATGGTGTAGAAAAAACAGCAGGTAC
>JADYZD010000020.1 GCA_020853295.1 Bacteroidia bacterium
CACCACTGCTTGCAGCATCTACGCCTATAATTGAACCGGAATTGCCTTCTTTTAATGCGATGATATTTCCTGAAACAGAAATATCGGTTTGAAAATACGGGGTTAGAAACAGCCCATTGATATCATAAGCGCCAGAAGTAATGGTAGTGCCGTCTAAATATATCGTGTTTTGGTGTACATCACAATTGGTAGCTGTAGAATTAAATGATGAACCTACAATGCCATAAATTCCATCTTCGCCAATATTATTGGCCACCAGATTATTGGTAATTTCCGCACTTTCAAATTCTTCTAAAAGAATACAAAACATGTAACCACCGTTCTTTCCTGTAATTGTATTGTTTAAAACTTTATTGCCTTTTATTTTCCAGTTGCTATAATTGGCGTAGAAAACATTGCACTCATAAAAAAAATTGTTGTTCTGAAAGGTATTGTTATTTGCGGTGGTATACCCACTGCTTGCCGCTGTAAAATTGTCAATATATACTACACTGCTATTTTTGCCCATTAATTCGCAATTGGTAACAGTATTGTTGGAAAAATCAATTTCATCACCTGTGGAAATGTCCCATAAAATACAACTGCCTACAGTGTTATAACCTTGCATTTTATCCAATACATTTTGTGTAATTTTTAAATAATCAGAATTGCGCAAATAGGCCATATTTATATCATCTGTAGAATATAATTTATTAAAATTGTTTGCTTTAATATCAAATGGATATGTACTGCTGCCATGGTTTTCAGAAGCGGTAATTCCCGATAAAAAGCTCACTCCGGTAGAAGGACCAGCGCCTACATATGGAATATCGTGAAAGATATTGTTCGAAATTTTAAATGACCGGCTTCCTGAGTAGGAGTGTTCCATATTAAAGCCCAATAATGTTGAATTGCAGTTTTTAATACTGGCATTGGCCCTAGAAATATTGTTATAAATAAACTGGTTTCCATTGCCGTAAAGTGCTTGTACTGCGGTGGCATAAAAATTCTGTACGGTATTGCTGTCAAAAGTATTGTTTTGGGCATTGGTGGTGTATCCTGTATTGGTTCCATTCATTACAAATGCAAACGCAGGACCAGGGCTGTTTGTATTCGTAGTTCGGCACAAGTTGCCTTTTATGATATTGTTTGTTCCCGTGACAATTGTAGTAGTGGTGTTTAAGGTATTCGCTGATGCACAAAATGCCACATAAGCGGAGCCATCAGTAGAGGCAGTGCTCAAATTGGCGAATTCTAAAGTGCAATTTTGAATGGTGTTGTTGTCGCTATTGTTGTATAACCTCAAGCAAATAGCAGCAGCAGGATTGCTGCCCAAGTGACGAATGGTGAGGTTTTTAATGGAAATATAATCACCGCCTTGAAAGCTGAAGATTTCACCTGCTTTGGAGCAGGCAAAGTATTTGCCATTTCCATTTATGGTAATGGTTTTGGTAGATGAGGTTCCTGAAATGAATGGGAATTTTACTATATTGGTATCGGTTAAGTCCGATTTTACCAAAACAGTTACTGAAGATGAAATGCCACCTCCCAGAGTGCTGCCACCATCATTTCTGCTTTGGCCTTGTAAAGACCGCCAAAAAGAGAACCAGGTTTTAAAATTGGTCGCTGTAGCCGCCGCCGAACTGTCGATGGTATAATTGCTACCTCCCATTTGCGAATGTGCATTTGGGGTAGACGCTAAAAAAATAAAAAGAAAAATACCAATGTACTTAGGAGTATTGTTTTTAATCATGGGTTTGCACTTTAGGTGCAATTTACTAAAATAATTGCATAACCTAAAGGAACAAGACCTGATTGTTAAAAAATTACATATACCCCAGTGTTTTCAGCATGCTTTTATAACTCTGCTCTTTGCTAAACAGTTTAAAATAGTATTCCCCATTTTCATCCCTATCAATAATCACATGTTTGGGAGAAGGAGTAAGGCAATGCTGAATTCCGCCATAGCCTCCAATACTCTCTTGATATGCCCCAGTGTGAAAAAATCCGATGTATAAGGTGTCGTTAGGATCGTATTTGGGCAGGTAAATGGCGTTTACATGTTGTTCAGAGTTGTAATAGTCATCACTATCGCAAGTAATGCCGCCCAACAGTACCCTTTCGTATTCCTCATCCCAGCGGTTTACCGGTAGCATAATGAATTTTTTATTGATGGCCCATGCATCGGGCAGGGTGGTCATAAAACTGCTGTCAATCATGTTCCATTTTTCCCTGTCGTTTTGGGGCTTTTGAGCCATTACACTAAAAATCGCACCACCGGATTCTCCTACCGTAAATGAACCAAATTCTGTGAAAATATCGGGTTCTGGAATGTCGTTTTCAGTGCATACTTGCTTGATTTGAGATACAATTTCGGTGGCCATGTACTCGTAATCGTATTCAAATGTCATGGAGTTCTTAATTGGGAAACCGCCACCAATGTTCAAGGTGTCTAGGGTAGGACACTCTTTCTTAAGATCGCAATATACTTTTAAGCATTTGTGTAATTCGTTCCAATAATATGCGGTGTCATAAATACCGGTATTGATAAAGAAGTGCAACATTTTTAAATTGATGTTTTTATTCTTTTTTATCCTGTCGCGGTACAAAGGCAAGATGTCTTTATAGCCAATACCCAGCCTGGAAGTATAAAACTCAAACTTGGGTTCTTCTTCTGCTGCAATGCGAATGCCGCAAGTAAAAGGCACATCTATTGCTGCTTCTAAATCATCCAATTCATCGATATTGTCAATAACAGAAATCACATTGTTCCAGCCATTGTTGATGAGGTTGGCAATGTTCTCTATGTATTGTTCACGTTTAAAACCATTGCAAACAATGTATTTGTCTTTGCCAATTTTGCCCTGTTCAAATAGTGTTTCTATAATATTGATATCAAATGCCGAAGAAGTTTCGATATGCACATTGCTTTCCAATACTTTTTCAATCACATACTGAAAATGATTGCTTTTGGTGCAATAACAATAGTAGTATTTGCCTTGGTAGTCGGCTTTTGCAATGGCTACATTGAACCAAGTACGTGCTTTTTGAATGTTCTCGGTGATTTTAGGCAAATAGGTGAATTTTAAGGGGGTTCCGTATTGGCCTACCAGTTCCATTAAGGGAATGTTATGAAACTCCAATTCTTGCCTGTCATCAAGCTTAAACTCGTCTTGTGGGAAATAAAAAGTTTGGTTAACGAGGTCGCTGTACTTGTTTTTCATTAAATCTAAGTGAGTTGGATTGTGAAATTTATGCAAATGTAATGAAGATAGAATGTCGTAGTTGTTTTGTGTTGTGATTTTTTTATGAATTTTTTCTTTGTGAATGAGGGTGAATGGCCTTGATTTGGTACTTAGTTGAAATTTATGAGGTTCGTTGTATTCGGTATTGTTTTCTTTCTATTCTCTTGTGCGGGTTTAAAAACGCCTGAAAAGAAGATGAATTTGGCCTATGGTGGCGCTTTTGAGGTTGGAAACCCAATAACTGAACCCACTTATATCAAGCACTTGGATTCCCCCATTGTAGAGGTTGAACTGAGTGACAGTATGAAAGAGGTTTTGCGGGATAGCTTTAAAATGTATCCAATAGTGTTGGATAGCATTGTGGCTGATAGTTTGAGAAATGGGGCTGACAAGCAATATGCGGCTGCAGCCAAACAACTCGAGACCTATAGGAAGTACAAATCCAATCTATGGAGATATGTTTTTATTTATTGTTTAATTACATTGCCATTATTGATTGTTTCGGCAATTTTTATTTCTACAGTTATGGCCACTGCTGGAGTTTTAATGCTTATTCTATTGGTTTTATTGTTAGGGGCAATAATCAATTTATGGATAATCGGCTTGGCTATTTTGTTGTTGCTGCCAAAATTGATGTTAAAATCAGCAATTAGGAGCATCAAAACGGCCCCAGAAAGGGCTCCAGCAAAAAGAAGAATTGAATATGAAGTGCGATCCTTGCTCATGTTGAAATCTTTCCTGACTAAGAGGTATGTACGAAAGCGTATTGAAAAAATCAGACTTATGGCGCAAACTGATCCGTATAACCCTTGGTTGAAGAAGCTCGAGATTTTTGAACAGCCTGATTTCCATTTTGCTCCAAACAAAAAACTTAGGGCCGTATTGATTTTTTTAGGCCTCTATTTGTTTTTGGTCGCATTGGCTACTTTTACAAAATGATTCTGAATGAATTATAAACAGAACTAACACTTGTTAGTGTTTTTTATTAATTTCGCAGCACTGTTTAAATCTTAAACCAATCATGTCTAAAGTTAGTGTAATCGGTGCCGGAAATGTAGGTGCCAGCTGTGCGGAGTACATCGCACTTAAAGATTTTGCATCAGAAGTGGTGCTATTGGATATCAAAGAAAACTTTGCTGAAGGCAAAGCATTGGATTTGATGCAAACTGCTACTACCAATATGTTCAATACCCGAATTTCGGGCTCTACCAACGATTACAGCAAAACTGCCAATAGCGATGTTGTGGTGGTGACCAGCGGAATTCCACGCAAACCTGGAATGACCCGTGAAGAGCTGATAGGTACAAACGCCAATATTGTGAAAACAGTATGCGAAAATGTATTGAAACACTCGCCCAATGCCATTATTGTTATTGTTTCAAATCCTATGGATACCATGACATATTTGGCATTAAAAGCTACTGGTATTCCCAAAAACCGCATTATAGGTATGGGTGGAATCCTTGATAGCAGCCGTTTCAAAACCTACCTAAGTGGTGCATTAAATTGCCCACCATCAGATGTAGATGGAATGGTGATTGGCGGACACGGCGATACTACTATGATACCACTCACCCGTTTGGCGTCCTATAAAGGAGTTCCGGCAAGTCATTTTGCAAATAATGAAGTGCTTTCAAAGGTAAAAGCCGATACTATGGTAGGTGGCGCAACCCTCACTGGAATGTTGGGCACTAGTGCTTGGTATGCTCCAGGAGCTTCGGTTTCTGCTTTGGTACAAAGCATTGTTTGCGACCAGAAGAAACTTTTCCCTTGCTGCGTAGCTTTGGATGGAGAGTATGGTCAAAAAGACATTTGCATAGGAGTGCCTGTAATTTTGGGCAAAAACGGTTGGGAGAAAATTGTAGAATTGGACTTGAACGAAGAAGAAAAAGCGGAGTTTGCAAAATCTGCTGAGGCAGTGAGGAGCATGAACAGTGTTCTTGGACAAACAACTGCTTAAACAGTTTAACCAATAGAAAAAAAGGGCGACACATTGTTGCCCTTTTTTATTTCCTATAAGTTGATAAACGGCAATAAGCTTAAGCAGAACTTTTGTTTTATTTGTAACCTTGTTCAATTTCTTGGGCTTTAAGATTTCAAAGGGTGTTGGAATGATGCTGGTCGCCAGTTTATCATTCGGCATCATGAATATTTCCGTAAAAATGACACCCGAACTCTCTGCCCCAGAGATGGTGTTTTTCAGGTCCTTGGTTCAAATTGTCATTGGTTACCTCACCTTGCTAAAAATGGGCGTAAGTCCTATGGGTAAAAACAAGTTGTTATTGGTACAACGCGGACTGTTTGGCTCTTGCGGATTGTTGTGTTATTTCTATACCTTACACCACATGCCCCTGGGAAATGCAATTATCATTCATTACTTGGCCCCGGTGCTCACCACCATTTTGGCCATTTGGATGGCTGGTGAAAAGGTAATTCCCTTGCAATGGTTGTTTTTTGGCTTTACCTTTTTGGGTGTGGTAATGGTGAATGGTTCTGGATTTCAGGTGCCATTTTTGCCCATGATGGTGGGTTTTGGAGGTGCATTTTTCTCAGCTCTGGCTTACAATACCATCAAAAAACTGAAGGGGGTAGAAGATCCCAATGTAGTGGTGCTGTATTTTCCATTGGTAAGTGTACCCATAGCCTTGTCGTATTTTATTTTTAAACCTGGCGATTGGATTTGGCCGCATGGCATGCACTGGCTATGGATATTGATCACAGGGGTATCAACACAAATAGGACAATTTTTTATGACCAGGGCTTACCAAGAAGACACAGCCAGTAAAATTTCTGCGGTAAGTTATGTTGGCATTCTTTGGGGAGCTGGGGCCAGTTTATTGGTATTTGACGAACATTATCAGTGGCTTCAATATCTGGGTATGGCAATGGTAATTGCAGGAGTTGTTCTCAATATCAATGCACAGAAAGTAAAGGATTTTTTTGCGCCGGGAGAG
This sequence comes from Bacteroidia bacterium, assembly GCA_020853295.1. GTDB lineage: Bacteria > Bacteroidota > Bacteroidia > NS11-12g > UBA955 > JAGXTF01. Next base: position 6,179 of record JADYZD010000020.1, read on the forward strand.
GAGTGAGGGGCGCAACTTCAGAAATTTTTATTTCTAATTTAGTTTGTATACATTTGATTTTTTATAGAAATGAATTTTAAAAAGGGAGTATTACTGATAATTGGCTGTTATTTTTGGTCAAGTCCTTTATATTCACAATCTGGTTTCTATTGGGCTAAACTAGATTATGACCCTATTGCACATATTGAATTTAGCAATACCACTTACCGCAACAAAATTGAATATGATGTTGATCCATGTTTTTGCTCACCCAAGTTAAAGTCGAAAATTTGTAATTCAAGATTTGATTCCATACAAGGATTGGAGTTGGGTAGGACGTATTTTTTTCGAAGTATTCATATAGATAATAATGGGACAACTGTAGGGAATTACA
>JADYZD010000021.1 GCA_020853295.1 Bacteroidia bacterium
ACATCTTTTGCAACATCCAAACCCAAATACTGCGGAAAACTAAACATCATGATGTTTCCAGCACAAAATCCGGCAACACCCAATTTTATAAGAATACTTCTGTTTTCTACGTAGTTGGATTGTTGCGAGTCTTCAGGCATTAGGTTGGGTTCATATCCCAAACTCCTTAGTATTATAACAATTTCTCCAAAAGAAGTAACCCCTTGGTTGTAAGTAATTTTTAATTGTTTTTTAAGAAAATCGCTTCTGCTTTGGGTAACACCTGTATTCAAATCAGGCAGTTTTTCGAGCAACCAAATGCAAGAAGAACAATGCATAGACGGAATGTGAAATAGCACGGTACGCAAATCCCCATTTTCATATTGGGTAAAATCTGTTGCCATCAGATTTAACTCTTCAATGCTCCATTTGGATTGGGCTTTGTTTTTTAAACTAACCGCAGCCTCAGTATCAATTTGATAAAAATCGCAAAGGTTGTTTTTGTGCAAAATATCGTACACAGTTTTACACCCCTCACAACAGAAAATTTGATTTTCATGCCAAACTGGGCTTTTACCAGTATCTGCGCTGCAATGGGCGCAAATCAGTTCGGTGGTATTTTTAGCAATTGGCATGTTTTGGGGTTGCCTCTAGCAAATAGACCGCTAAACTATAACAAAATGAGTAAACTAACGTTAGTTAGTGAGAAATAATTTCGGACAATCTTATCTTCTACTATTTGTAAGTCATTTTATTTCAGCTATTTATGGGCTTTCTTTGAAAACCTTCTAAATAATGCTGTGATTGTGTATAATGAAATTCAGGGCCGCTTTGTAGCCAAAAAGTCCCAATCCGTTAATGTTGCCCGCAGCATATTTTGAAATCAAATCGGTATGCCTTACTTCTTCCCGACTGTAAATATTGCTTAAATGGACATTAATAACCGGTATGGGTATGGCTTTCACCGCATCTGCTATGGCAATGCTCGTATGGCTATATGCAGCTGCGTTTAGAATTATGGCATCTGTAAGTCCAGAAAAGCCTTCATTTTGCAAGGCAGTAACCAATTCTCCTTCAATGTTCGACTGAAAATAAACGATGTTGTGTTGTGAATATTCTACTCGCAATTTTTCCAAAAAAGAATCAAATCCCTCTGTGCCATAAATTTCGGGTTCTCTTTTGCCCAATAAGTTCAAATTTGGGCCGTTAATTATTGCAATTTTCACCATACAATATTAAATCACTGCCTTAAAAGTGCCATTTTATTTTATCAAAAAATCGAAATTCGTGCAAAAATCAAAGTGTTTTATTAGGTTTGCATATTACAGAATACCCAAATTTACCCAATGAAATACTGTTTACCCAAAGCCCTTACCCTATTTTTACTTTGTTTTTTACTATCGATCAATTGGCTTTCAGCCCAGATTGGTGGCGCCTTTTACGCCGATTTTCACCTTTCAGGTAAAGGCAGACAAGGACAAGCTACCAGCATGGTGCAAGATGCTGAAGGAAACATGCAAATGGCCACCCTTGGTGGTGTAGTTGTATTTGATGGATCAAACACCACTTTAGTGGGTACCGGTGCATTAACCAATGTGCTTGAACACGTAAGCGAAAACCAAAAGACCTATGCCGGTTGTGATGGCCGTATTGGATACATTAAACGCAATAATTTTGGAAAATTTGTTTTTAACCGAATTGATTTGCCCAATGTTGAAGACCAAGGCTTTGCCACAATTGTAAATATTGGCAAAGATGTGTATTTCCAAAGCACAGACTGGGTTATAAAATTAACCGATGATAAAATTACAGGCAAATGGAAACGCCCAAATGAGGGAAATTTTGCAGGAATATTTGTAATTCAAAATGTGGTTTTTGTAAATATTAGCAGCAGTGGCCTATATACTTTGCAGCCAAACAGCAAGTTTAAAAAAGTACCCATTAATGACTCTCGCCTTGCAGAAGAGGAGATTATGTTTGCAGCACCTAGGTCTAAAAATGAAGTGCTTTTAGGCACATCTGCCAACGAAATCTTATTGTTTAATGGTTCACAGTTGCAAGAGATTGTTTGCGAAAAAGCATCCTATCTGCAAACACAATATTTGCTAGATGGCAAGAAACTCAACAACAACTCAATTGTATTGGCTACCTACTACGGCGGTTTGCTCGTAATGGATATGTACAATGGCAGGGTTTCTGAAATGTTTAGCACTGCTACTGGTTTCCCTGATGACCAAATTTACAGTTTGGCAGTGGACAAAGCCCAGGGTATTTGGGCCAACCATGAAGTAGGATTTACACGCATAGACCGCAACATACCTGTAAAATACTTTTCATCTTATCCCGGCTTATCTTCAAGGGTGTATTCTGTTGCAGAGTCTAATGGTAATTTGTTTGTGGGTTGTTCTGATGGTTTATACCGTTTAAAAGAAGTAGAAAACCAAAGTGAATACGACCAGGCAGTACAAAAAGCCCAAGAAATTAAAAAAGCTGAAAAAGTAAAACAAACCACAGGTGGTGGAGGTGCCAAAGCCGAAATAGATGATCCGGGTGAGTCCAATATTATCTCTCCTGCAGGTCCAACAAATGCACCTGATGTACAAACCAATCCTGACAATCCTACAGCACCTGATGAAACCACAATAGACCGCGCTGGTAAAAGGATAAAGAAAATATGGAGGCGTGTAAAAGATAAAATTCCTGGCTCCACCGAAGGTGATGGCCCATCGGGTGGTACATCTAATCCCAATGGGATTATGGGGATGGGCAAGGCCCAAGGCGTAACTTACCAGCCCCGCTTTTCTAATGGTAGAATCTACCAATTTGTAGCCGTTGGAGAACCCAAAGCAGCGCAATTTATTTATTCTAAAGTACCTGGCCTTGAGTCGAAAGTTAAAAAAATCTTGGTGGTTCCTGTTGGTTTAATTTGTGTTACCAATACCGGATTGTTTGAATATTCTGCTGCAGGTATCCGAAAACTTTTTGATGGTGAAATAAAAGACGCCATGATGTCTGATGGCAAAATAGTATTTGTAACTCCTTCTGGTCCTTATATTATTGGCACTGACGGTGCAGTAAATGCCATCAATATCAATGCAAAATACAGGAATTTAAATACCGTATATTTAGAAAATGCCAATACCCTTTGGCTCGGTGGAACCAACCATGTATTGAAAGTTTCATTGGCATCGGGCCACCAAGTGAGTTCGGAAAAATTTATTGAAATTCCAGCTGAGTTTCCAGATTACATCAACATTTGCAAATCTGGCAATGTGTTGTTTTTTGTATCGGGTGGTGGGTTGTTTGAATACCAACCATCTACCGGAACAGCTGTTTCTACAAGTGTAGTATCCAGTGCGGGCAATGAGATACTTGAATATGTGATAAACCCTGCTGGCAATACCCTTTTTGTAAAAACCATGGAGGGTTGGAAAGAGGTTAAAAATCACAATGAGCAAACCAACATGGGCCTCATGGATGTGTTGAACGATGTTCGGTATGTTTATAAAAGCTCCAATGGCAACATATGGGCTGTGAGCAATAAGGGCGATATTTATTACCTAAACCGCAATAGTCCTGCCGGTGCTAGCTTTAATGGCTTTGGTGTGTTTTTCCGTGGAGTTGTGGGTTTTGATGGAAAACCCTTCGATTTGTCTGACTTAAGTATTTCATACAGAGAGGCTGCGGTAGAAGTAAAATGGGGTTCTAATTTGTATTTGAAATCAGATGGAACCTGGTACCAATATAAAATTGAAGGAACGGGCAGGAACCAATGGTCACAGTGGACCAAAGAAACGTCTCTAAAAATTCAATTGAAGCCTGGAAACTACACTTTTGTAGTAAGGGCCAGGGATATAATGGGAAATATTTCCCCAGAAGAAAGGTTGAGTTTCTCCATTAAACCTCCATTTTGGCAAACTTGGTGGTTCTATACCATTCTTGCCCTGCTTTTAGGAGGACTTATATATTTCATTTTCCGTTGGAGAAATCGGGCATTGATTGAAAATCAAAAACGCCTTGAGATTATGGTAAAAGAAAGAACCCGAGAATTGGGTGAAGAAAAGGAAAAAACAGAAGAACTGCTGTTGAACATTTTACCTAAAGCTGTAGCCCAAGAGCTAAAAGAAAAAGGGCATAGCAGTGTAAGAAGACACAGCGAGTCGGCTGTAATGTTTACCGATTTTTGTAATTTCACCAAACTCAGCATGAACATAACTGCAGAGCAATTGGTAGAAAAACTGGATACCTACTTTAGAAAGTTTGATGAAATTGTAGACAAGTACGGTTTGGAAAAAATAAAAACAATAGGAGATGCTTACATGTGTGCTGCCGGTGTTCCACAACCAAGGCCCAATTGCAGCTTGGCCATAGTAATGGCAGCAATAGAAATTATAGATATTGTACAAAATGCTGAAAGCCACTGGCAGATAAGGGTGGGTATACACCGCGGTGGTTTGGTAAGTGGTGTGGTAGGTAAAAGAAAATTTGCTTACGACATTTGGGGCGATACGGTAAACGTTGCATCACGCATGGAAAGCAGCAGTGAACCTATGCAAATAAACATTACCGAGCAGGTGTATGAAGAAATAAAAGATTACTTTGAATGTGAAAAAAGGGGAGAAATTGAAGCAAAAAGTTTAGGCAAAACAAACATGTATTTTGTTAAAGGTTTGAAGCCTAAATACAAGCTGAATGAAAATTCTCTTGGTCCAAATAATGATTTTTTGAAACTATTAAACTGAATTTAATTAAATTGCCCACAAAACATGGCTGATTTCGAAGGCGCCAAAAAGTACATCCTCGGAGAACTAGGCAGTAAACTCCCCGAGAACCTTACCTACCACGGGTTATGGCACACAAAATCTGTTTACAAAGCTACCTGCGATTTTTCTGAGTACTACCAACTCAATGAAAGAGACAGGTTAATTTTGGAAACTGCTGCCCTTTATCACGATTGTGGTTTTCTTAACGTGTATAGAAACCATGAGGAGGCTGGGTGCATTATTGCATCGGAAGTGCTCCCGAAATTTGGATACACCCAAGACCAAATTAGTGAAATTCATGATCTGATTATGGCCACTAAGATTCCACAATCTCCTAAAGAATTCCTTTCCGAGCTCATTTGTGATGCGGATTTGGATTACTTAGGCGGAGATGATTACGAAAGGATAGCCGACAGGCTTTTTGAAGAATTTAAGGAGTACCATATTGTTGCAACCGAATTGCAATGGTTTGAAATGCAAGCTGGTTTTCTAGAATCGCATACCTTTTTCAGCGAATTCTCCAGAAACCACCGCAATCCTAAAAAAATTGACAACCTTTTAATAGTGAAAAAAAGATTAGAAAAATTAAGAAACTATGAGCAATAAAAACGTCATACTTGTACCATACGATTTTACGGAAGAAGCAGATTGTGCACTCAACCATGCAATTGGCCTTTCTAGCCCTGGAGACACCATTTATTTAAACCACATATTAGATAAAAAAGCACTGGCCAGATTAAAAAGCACCGGAAAAAGTGTACTGGATTTGCCTGCTGAGTTAGAGGCCGCCAGTAAAAAATTCAACCATGAAGGTATTGATGTTAAAGCCATGGTTAAAGAAGGTGATATTTTTGAAGATATCCCATCTTGTGCCAGTGAAGTAGGCGCTTATCTCATGATTTTTGGCACCCATGGTGTGCATGGTATGCAACACATTCTAGGTGCACTTTCTTTAAAATTGGTAACCACCTCACATATACCTGTAATCATTGTTCAACGCAGGCCCATTAGAACCAATGGCTATAAAAAAATTGTTTATCCTGTGGATGAAAATCCATACAGCAAACAAAAAGCCTTTGCCGTTGCTGAATTTGCCCTAAAACACAAATCTGAAGTGCTTGTTTTCGCAAAAAGAAATGGTGATGAACACTTTCAAAGATATACTGATGGCAACCAGCGTTATTCTGAAAAGGTATTTGAAGAAGCAGGTGTAACATTTACCACCTTTGAAAACACCAAAACCAGTGGCTTTGGCAAATTGGTTATCGATTTTGCGGCTAAGCACGATGCAGACCTAATCAGCATTACCACTCAAGATAGTGGTGACCTTGATTTGGGAGATATTTTTGTGGGCAGTGAGGATGTTAAAATCATTAACAATGAAGCTGAAATACCATCCCTTTGCATCAATGCACGTGTAACGATGAAAGTTGGCGGACTTGCCGGGGTAACCGGATCTTAATGGTTTGAAAAAAGCAATACTTACAGGGGCCGGCGGTTTTCTTGGGGCCCATTTGGCTTGCACCTTGCACTCAAAAGGGCTATCTGTAACTTGCATTTTACATAAGGCTGATTTTACCTTATTCAATAAAATTGCCAAAGTATACCAGCTGAGTGCCGAATCTTTTGAATGGATTCAGGCCGATATTTTGGACCCTACTGCCCTGTGCGATGCATTTATAGATGCTGATGTTGTGTTTCACTGCGCCGCAATAGTGAGTTTTAAAGCAAAAGACAATGAGGCATTGTATGAGGTGAATGTAGATGGCACCAGAAACGTTGTAAATGCCTGCCTAAAAGTGGGTGTGAAACACTTGGTATATTCTAGCTCCGTTGCAGCACTGGGACGTAAAAAGGGTAAATACGAGGTAAATGAAGATGCAGAATGGATAGACAGCCCATTGAATTCTACCTATGCTATTAGCAAACATTTGGCTGAATTGGAGGTATGGCGGGGCATGGAAGAAGGCTTGAATGTGTCTATAGTAAATCCTGGAATTATTCTTGGCTTGGGTGATGGAATCAACGGTAGCAATGCCATTTTCCACCATGTAAAACAAAAATTGGCATACTACCCTGTTGGCAGAAATGGCTTTGTAGGAGTAGAGGATGTGTGCGGAGCTATGCACAGCATGTATGCACAGCAAATTTGCGGGGTAAGAATACTAATGGTAGCAGAAAATTTGTACTATAAAGACTTGATGGGTATAGTGGCAGAGAACCTACAAGTACCCGCACCCAAAAAGCCACTCAGTGGAATCAGATTAAAAATGGCAATAGGCATAGCCAAATTAGCAGAGTTTCTGCATATTCCTTTTCCTTTTCCATCTCAAGGATTAAAAAGCACTTCATCGGATACACAATATGTACCTATAAATGTAGGGAAGATTAAAGATTTTGCATTTACGCCCATTTCCCAAGTGATAAAAAATACTGTTGGCCAAATGAGGGCCTAATTCCCACAGAATTTAATCAATTATCTTACCTTTGCACCATGCGCGCAGGTGTGGTAATATTTCCAGGATCCAATTGTGACCAAGATTTAATTCAGGTTTTGCAAAACCTAAGTTCAGAGCCGGTTAAAAAGCTTTGGCACCAAGACCATGATTTGCAGGATTGTACCCATATTTTCTTGCCAGGAGGGTTTTCTTATGGCGATTATTTGCGCAGCGGTGCTATTGCCAAACTAAGTCCCATTATGCAAAGTGTTATAAAACATGCCAATGAAGGCGGTTTTGTAATGGGTATTTGCAATGGTTTTCAAATTTTGTGCGAATCTGGTTTGCTTCCTGGCGCTTTGCTTCGCAATACCAACATGCAATTTATTTGCAAAAATGTGTACCTCACACCGGCAAATAGCGATTTGGCTATCACCCGCAACCTATCAATCGGGCAGGTTCTAAAAGTACCTATAGCACATGGTGAGGGCAGGTTTTTTTGTGATGAAGAAACACTTAACAACCTTGAGTCTAATGGGCAAATTGTTTTCAAATACTGTGATGAAAATGGCGATATTTCTGAAGAATCAAATCCCAATGGATCTTTAAACAATATTGCGGGCATTTGCAATGCAGGTTTTAATGTATTTGGAATGATGCCCCACCCAGAAAGGTGCGCTGCAGAGTACCTATATAACGAAGACGGCGGATTTATTTTTGAATCCCTGATGCAAACTGCAACAGCTGTTTAAGCCGCCTCTCGTCACATTATTGTCAGAACTATTTTTACCGCTGCAACGCTTTGGGGGTGCTTGGCGTCTAATAGGTATAATAATTGGAACACATTTTGAGTTTCATATAATATACGGTCATGAAAACCCAAGTTAAAATAGCAACCACTAAGTCTAAAAGCACCACTGTTGCTCCCCGCCAACGCAGGGATAACGGACCTGCCCAACATGCGGCAGGTGTATAAAAGGTTTGTGCTTTAAGGGTTTGGCTTTTCGCCTTCTTTCAGGCGTTCTGCGTTTTCAGCTATTTGCAAGGCTTTCAAAATATCATCAATTCCACCATTCATTACTTCGGGTAAATTGTAAACTGTAAGTCCTATTCTGTGATCGGTTAACCGGCTTTGAGGGAAATTATAGGTGCGTATTTTGGCACTTCTATCTCCAGTGCTTACTAAGGTCTTTCTCCTAGCAGCTATGGCTTCCATGTGTTTGTTGTACTCCCTTTCATACAAAATGGTCCTAAGCATTTTCATGGCCTTTTCCCTGTTGCCCAATTGGTTTCTCTCTGTTTGGCAAATAACCACAGTGCCAGTAGGAACATGGGTTAACATCACCTTGGTTTCTACCTTGTTTACGTTTTGACCACCAGCACCACCACTTCTGGAGGTTTCCATTTTTACATCTTGTTCCCTCACTTCCACATCCACTTCTTCGGCTTCAGGCATTACTACTACTGTTGCCGCCGATGTGTGAATTCTACCCTGACTTTCGGTAGCAGGCACACGCTGCACCCTATGCACCCCGCTTTCGTATTTCATAATGCCATACGAACCCGGTTCTTCAATCTCAAAACTGATTTTTGAATACCCACCTTTGGCGCTTTCCATTTCTTCTACCACGTTAATTTTCCATTTTCGGGTATCACAAAATCGTTGATACATTCTGAACAGGTCTCCCGCAAATATGGAAGCTTCTTCTCCTCCAGTACCCGCCCTTATTTCTACTACTGCAGGTTTATCGTCTTCCGGATCATTGGGCAGCAAAAGCAGCCTCACCTCTTCTTCCAACTCTGGCATCCTGTTTTCCATTGTCTCCAGCTCTTCTTTTATAAAATCCCTTGTCTCTTTGTCCTTTTCCAGGTTCAGCATTTCGCGTGCATCGGCAATGCCTTTAGACAGTGACTTGTATTCAAAATAAGCCTTATCAATTTCTTGAAGGTTTCTATACTCTTTATTTAATGCAGTAAAACGCCGCACATCCTTCAACACTTCGGGGCTGCCTAAAAGCAACTCCAATTCCAAAAATCTGGCATGTATGGCTTCTAATTTATCTAACAAGTTTATTCGCTTATGGGCTGCAAAGTTATTTTTCCTGCACTAGAGCACAACAATATGGTTGCGGTTTTTTGCAATAACCCTGTTAATGGAGGCAATTGGGTTTCTATCTTTTCCTGTTTTATTGTCCCTAACCGGTAAGTGTATTTATATACCTCGCTGTCTTTGCTCCCAATAAAATAATCGCCTTCAATACCCAGTAATTTATAGGGAATTTTTACCCTTTCTTGTAGCAGCAAGTTGCGGTTAAAAATATATGCATACAAACTGTCATCTGCTATAATGATGTTTTCACCGTCATCCCAAATTTTTGTAACCTCTTTTTGTGGTACAAAGTTGCTTATTGCCACGCTTTCAACTACCAAGTTCCCTTCTCTATTTACTTTTTTCAGGGTATTGTTGTTGTTGTCCAAAACCCAAATATTCCCATCATTGGCCCGCCCAAATCCTACAGGTTTAGAAATTCCAGCGCCAAATAAATCCACCACACTTTGCTGGTTTAATTGATTATCAAACCAAACCACTTTTCCCGTAGATCCAAAAAACACAAATACCTCTAAAGGATTGCTGGCATCTATACATGGATTATTGCCCAAATTGGATACCGACAACACCCTTATCGTATCCAGTTTTTTCGAATATTTAATAAGATTCAACTGTGCATCTATGGCATAAACGTTTCCATAAACATCTGCGGCGGCGGCAACAAAATCTCCCTGCACACTAACGGTTTGTCCAAAACTGGGCTTATATGCAAATACAAACAACAACAAAGCCACGCTTACATGCTGCTTTACTTTGTGTTTTAAGCCATTTTTTTGTTGCATCAGTCAAAGGTGTATACTTCAAGTTTTGTGCCGTTAAAACAGGCATAGGAGCTTCCGTGCACCCATTCGCCGGTATTGATGTAACGACTCTTTCCATTTAAATCAATATCCAACACCAGGTGCCGGTGTCCAAATACAAAGTAATCGTAATGTTCTTTTAATAAAGTTTGTTTGCAAAACTGGGTCAAAATTTCTTTTTCATCACCCAAATATTGCTCGTACCGATCCTTTTGAGAAATCCTGCTTTTTCGGCTTAAAAAATTGGCCAATCCAATACCCGCATTTGGGTGAAGTCTGGCAAACAACCACTGGCAAACCCTACTTCTAAAAATATAGCGCAGCATTTTGTAGGAAAAATCCCCACTGCCCAAACCATCACCATGGTGTAAATAAAATTTTTTGTTGTTTCTTTCTATAATTAGCTCGTCTGAAATTATGGAGACTCCACATTCTTTCTCCAAATATCCAAACATCCACATATCGTGGTTGCCTTTAAAGGTGGTTATTTTAATTCCTTTATCCGTAAGTTGAGCCAATGTGGCCAATAACCGAACATATCCTTTGGGAACCACCTTCCCATATTCAAACCAGAAATCAAAAATATCGCCCATGAGGTATATTTCTGTTGCATCATCAGCAATCGTATTTAGCCAACGACATATTTTCAATTCGCGCTGCCTGCTAGCTTCTGCCGATGGGGCACCCAAATGAAAATCTCCAGCAAAATAGATCACTTTTCTATTCCAGTAAATTGTGAAAGCATCCGAATATCATTGTGAAACAAATCCCTGATATCGGTAATTCCATATTTTAATAACGCAATTCTGTCCATACCCAAACCAAAGGCGAAGCCGGAAAATTTTTCAGGATCTATATTGCAATTTTTGAGCACATTGGGGTGCACCATTCCACAACCCAATACTTCTAACCAACCTGTACCTTTGGTCAAACGCCTGTTTTCCTCGGTATCGGTACCTGCCCATATGTCCATTTCAGCACTGGGCTCTGTAAAAGGAAAATAACTGGCCCTAAAACGCACCTGTGTGCCTTCTCCAAAAAATTGTTGTACAAAATAAAACAGTGTTTGTTTTA
>JADYZD010000022.1 GCA_020853295.1 Bacteroidia bacterium
TATTGGCAATATTCCCCCAATGGTGAATTAAAAGGCGCCTTGCAAGGCAGTAGGGAAATTTTGAGATTGCAACATTCCCAGCCCTATACCGGTAGCAATCCTGGTTCAGTGTACCAAACCGTTTGGGCAACATCGGGCAATGATTCGGTTCAAATAACCATAGAAAACAGCCTACCCATTTTTGTGGAATTTTATCACGCTGGCACAGCCCAAAAATTGGAAAAAGAATACCACTTTACCTACAATACCCAAGGCATGCTCAGCAGGTTTGAGGAAAAAATAGGGGGTACCGAAGCCACTTTTATGGATGTATATCAAAATGCAAATGGGGTTGACAGTGTGGTGATTTCTTTAATCTCCTCTGGAATTACAGTAAAAAGTACCCAGTTTGTGGATTTTAGCTACCAGTATGATGTGTCCAACATTGCCTTTATTCCTTTCATACTTCCCTTTCCCCAGAGCAAAGGCAATGCAAGCAATTTGCCAGCAGGTACATCGTTTAGCAACAATATTTTGGATGCCTATATTTGGTCACTAAGCTCGGGCAGTGGCAACAAAAAATTGCTCAATGGATATAGCCAATTGGGGCAGCAGGGATTTGCAGATAGAAATGCAGTGAAACCCCACATTATGTTTACAAACAATAGCATTACATGCAGCATCGGAAGTGCTGAAATAACCAATATATATCAATAGAAAAGTTTGGACGAAAATGAATTAATAAAGGCCTGCATTAATCATTCTCAAACGGCTCAAAAAGAGCTGTTCTACACTTACTATGCCGAAATGAAAAACCTTGTGCAATACTATTGCAACAATGAAGATGATGTAAAAGCCATAGTCAATCACGGGTTTATGGATGTGTTTACCCATATTGGAGGATTTAAACAAAAGTCGAGTTTAAAAACCTGGATTAAGCGAATTATGATCAATCGGGCAATTCAATATTACCGAATTGAAAAACGCGAAAAGGAGAGAACCACTTCTCTAGATTCGGGCAGTGTTTTGTATGTGGATGATATTGAAATTGCTGAAAATGGCATGCAAAATTTGGAGCTCAAGGAATTGATAAAAATCATCCAATCATTGCCTTTTCACGAACGTACTGTTTTTAATATGTTTATTATTGAAGGCTACAGCCATAAAGAAATAGCCTTGTCCCTTGAGTTTGCAGAAGGTACAAGCAGGTGGTATTTAAACAATGCAAAAAAAATGCTAAAAGCAGAATTAATTAGAATTGAAAAGTATGAACGAAGAGGAAAAATTAAAGAGAATATTTAACCAATCGGGTGGTCTTGCAAGTACAAGTGAAATAGACGAAGCTTGGAAAGCGATTTTGCCAGATTTGAATGCGCTTTCGGCTGAAAGAAGAAGGAAAAGAAGGGTGTTGTTTTTTGCCGTTTCTATACCCGTTATTTTTGCTTCAGTATTTGTAGCTGGGTATATTTTTAACAACAAAGAAGAAGGCAAAACCAGCATAGCAATTGCCCCAGTACCATCAGAATTGCCTGAAATACCAAATTCCTTAAATACATTACCTGCTGAACAATCCATCACCCAAAAACCGAAAACCAATACCACAAAAAACAATTCGTTTTTTATGAAAAAACAAGGCAGATTGGGTGCGTTTTCAAATTTAACACATCTTACATCCTCGGTTAATCCCAGTCCAGTTATGGAAGCACCAGGATCTGTTATTTTAACTGCTCCGGCTGAAAATAGGCAAATAGATTTGCCGGCCTCTAAACGCATTGGTCAATCTGCAATCGCCAGGGCGAATGAGTCATTTTTAACGCCAAATTATAGGATTGCACATCCATTGTTATATCCTTTATCTCCTAAAAATAAATGGCAATTTGGAATGGGTTTGCTTTATTCCTACAATCCGGTTTTTGAATTCAATACCAAAAATGAGAAACCATGGGACAGGATAGGGGTTGCCGCTTTTGTCAATTATAGACTTCTACATAAAATACAATTGGGAACAGAACTGAATTTGGAACCCTATAAAACCAATTATTTTATCAATTACAGAACCCTTTACAATAGGCAATTTGAGCAAGTGCAACTTTCCAGAATTTATTATTTCCATGGAGTGTTAAAAATGGGATATCAATTTGCCCCTAAATGGACCGCAAATGCAGGGTTTTACTATGCAAGAATGCTAAATAAATACCAGTCTACGGTAAATATGGTTGAAGAAGATCAGAAAGGGGCCATCACAACCATGAGCAATATAGCCCAGACTATGAAGCACGATATTCAGTATTTTGGCCTCAATAGAAATGATTTTGGGTTGATGTTGGGCATTGCATGTAGCGGCAGAATAGGGGAAGTGGAGTTGCGCTACTCTCAAGGATTTTCCAATGTATTGGCCAACAGTTCGGATGCATATAAAAACAAACATTTAGGCTTAAAATTTGGGTATTATTTATTTCAGAAATAAAATTCAGAAATAAACCTGTATACTTTAATTTCTTACGTACCCAAAATTCCGAACCCATGGCTCATCTTTAAGGCTGGCGTTCTCTTTGGGTTTTGTGTTGTCCTCATATTCTTTAATGGAAGTAATATGAACGCCTTCAAGAATACCAATGCTTGCTGATGTTGCTTTTGATGCTATAGCTGGTGCCTGATCTAATGGTTTTTGTGCTGTGTACTTGCGGGTTGTGCTTGTGTTTTCTTGTGCTGTTTTTACCGGTTTGGGTAACGGGTTTTCAGTCTTTTTTTCAATATATACGGTATCTTTAATTTGGTAAGCAACTTGCTGAATGCTGGTCTTATTTTTGGGCAAAATCAACCAAACTGCAGTTGCAAATAGTAAAAATGCCGCAGCAGTTTGCCACAGCGGTATTGGGGTTTTCCACCATGTATTTTTTAACGGACTGGAGATTTTATTTTGGGCAAAAGCACTTAATAGTGCGTGTTTTGCGCTGTCATCATTTATTGTGGAAGGCACTTCCTCATAATATTGGTGCAGGTATTCATGTGCCGATTGCATGGCCTTGTATTCATCTGGGTCCATGAATTTAAGTACTGTTTTTTGTTGGGTCTTATCAAGTTGTTCCCATGGAATATTTTCTATCCAGTCTTGTATCAATTGTTCTTCTGTGGTCATGGTTTTTCAAAAGATTTAAAATAGGGTGCGAGTTTTTTTAAGGTATAAAACAAACAGCTTTTTACACTGCCTTCCGGTATGTTCAGTATTTGCGCAATCTCATGTTGTTTAAGGTTGTGCTCGTATTTTAGAATGATGATTTGTCTTTCTTTTTCTTCCAAATGATTGAGTACATTTTCAACTTTTATTTTCAATAATTTAGAATCGATTAGATCGGGAAAATTTTCATCATATTGGCCACTATTTATTGTGGATTTCGGCTCTGAAAAGTGTTGTTTGCGAATTTCATTTTTGCATTTATTTCCTACCAAGGTATAAATCCAAGTTTGAAAGGAATATTGGGAATTATACAAATGTGGTTTTTCAATTATTTTCATGAACACATCTTGTACAATATCGGCCGGGTGTTCTACTGAGAAAGCTTTTATGGCAAAGGCGCACAGCCGCTTGAAATACCTGTTATACAGCATTTCAAATGCAGCAATATTGCCCTGTTGAATTTCCATCATCAGGGCAACATCACTTTGATTGGTGCTTTGCATTTGTGAATTCAAAAATCAGTTTTTGGTTTGTTCAATTTCTTTTAATATTTCGCCATTGCCTGAGCTCGATTTTAATAATGTGAGCAGCATGGGTTTTAATTGATTGGCTTTGTCGTATTGTTCTCCTGAAATGTAATGTTTCCAAAGTTTGTACATGGGCACAATATAATTTGTATTTACATCCTGCACGATTTCTAAAGACCTATCGTAATACAGCGGCTGTGTTAGATAATTCAGCATGTACAATTGTTCAAAATTGCGGTGCAAAATGGCCATATTGTCAATTCCGGTATTGCTGTATTCATAAGCGAGTCCTACCAGATAGAGTTTGTCTGAAATGGGGTCTGAGTAATCGGTTTCAACTGTGATGGAAACGTAAGTGATGGTGTTTTTTAATTGCAATGCAAAGTGTTCTATGATGCCTTTGGTGTATAAATTTAGACAAGCTTGGGCTGAATCTGTTCCAATACTCGGGTCGTTGTGGTCATTGGGCCAAATGGGGATTTTGAGTTCTTTACAAATAAGGTCTCGGTATTCTTTAATAGAGGCCAGTGAAGTATTGATGGCAATAACGTCTTTGCGAATTCCTTTTGATTGCAAGTACCAAATACCGTAAGTATCATTGTCACCAGCTGTAAAAATGATGGAATTGGGTTTTAAACCAATAATGAGGTTGTAACAATAGTATAAAAATCCAGGGGAATAATCTTGTGCGGCCAACATTTGCTGGGCAGTGGCATCGCGTTTGGCAATGTTTCTCTCCAACTCTGCTTGAATGAGCACAAACTCTAAGTGTTCGGTCCTTTGACCACCCTTGGCAACAGCATTGTTGAGGTAGGCAATTTTCTTTTTATCCAAGCCAGCATTGGCCCACATCACTAAGTTGTACTCAAATGATTCGGGTACATTTTTGCCCATTTCTTGCACCAAGTTTTCCTGTTCTTGAATGCGTTCTTTTCTGGGTCTCCTATCGGTAGAATCAAGCTTGAGCAAGTTTCTGCTACATTTGTATCTGTAATACCAAGCTAAGGCGTTTTGCGGATTTTTTTCGGTTTCTGTTTTCCAAAGTTGGTTTTGCGTTTTATAGTAGTCTAGTGATTTTCTAACCTTTGCAAATCCGTAAATGGGCTCAGGTGTTTGGGCCAACAGCTGAAAGCCAAATGATACAACCACTGAAAATAATAAGGGTCTTGGGTTCATGGTAAGGTTATACACCTAAGTGTAATTTTGGTTCAAAAGAAAGGGTTTTATTTTTTTGAAAAGGCACTTCTTTGCGCAAATCATTCGTGTGGAGCTGCGGAAATCCGATTTTGACATATTGGCTTGTATTTGGTTTTTTGCTGAACCCATTACTTAAGCTTTTATCGGTTGTTGCACTTTTGTCGCTATTTCTTTCAGTTTGAAAGAACAATTGCGCCACTTTGCTGTTTGCTTATGGAACTTTGTTTTCGCAAATTAAAAGCCGATCATATTTTATATGGATCCAATCATAAGCATTGAGAATTTTGCCAAATCTTTTGGCAAGCATGCTGCAACTACCGATGTGTCTTTTACAGTAAATAGGGGTGATATTTATGGCTTACTTGGCAGGAATGGCGCCGGCAAAAGCACCACCATTAGGGCCATGCTTTCGCTAATATCGGCAGATTCTGGCAACATCAACTTATTTGGACGGGAACTGAAAAAAAACCGCCACTATATTCTCAGCAGGGTTGGGTGTATCATAGAAAAACCCGATTTTTACAAATACCTCAGCGCCAAAACCAATATGGAAATTTTGGCCCGCCTATCTGGCAAAACCATAAGCAAAAGCAAAATTATGGAAATGCTGGATTTTACTGGGCTAAAAGGCCGTGAAAACGATAAAGTGGGAGGTTATTCCCATGGCATGAGGCAGCGTT
This sequence comes from Bacteroidia bacterium, assembly GCA_020853295.1. Classification (GTDB taxonomy): domain Bacteria; phylum Bacteroidota; class Bacteroidia; order NS11-12g; family UBA955; genus JAGXTF01. Next base: position 5,562 of record JADYZD010000022.1, read on the forward strand.
TGGGTATAGCGCAAGCGCTAATTCACGACCCGGAATTGATAGTACTAGATGAGCCCACTACCGGTTTGGATCCTCAAGGTATTATTGATATTAGGAATCTTATTTTACAGCTAAAAAGAGATTTAAATAAAACCATTATTTTATCTTCTCATATTTTGCCTGAGGTGGAACTCATTTGCAACAGAATGGTGATTATTGATAAAGGGAAAACTTTGGTAGAAGGAGATGTACAAAAACTCTTGCATGCCGATGAATTGTTGGTGGTTTTTGAAACCAATAATGCGGCTGAAATGAAACAACTTTTAGAATTAAATATGCAGGGCATTTTAACAGAAATAGAATCGGAAACCCGATTGGTGGTGCATGTTTCGCAAAACCAAATTCCGGAAATCAATAAATTGATGATTCAAAAAAATATGCCTGTTTATGCTATAGAGCCAAAAAGAAAATTGGAGGATTATTTTTTAAAATTATTGAAATCATGATGTTTTTAAAAAGTACCTACAACGAATTTGTAAAAATTGCTGCCAAACCCAGAAGTTATATTGGATTGGCGGCCATTACCGTATTGGTTTCTGTGATTTTATTTGCCTTGAAAGCCGATGGTGAAAATTATATTAAATTTATTACGGCCTCTTTTGAACAAACATTGTCTTTCGATGGGGGCTCTATACTCAATGGCAACTTGGTAGCATTTATTATTCTTCAAATGCTCATTGTGCAAATTCCACTTTTGGTGGCATTGGTAACCGGTGATTTGGTAAGTGGTGAAGGGGCAATGGGAACCTTACGACTCCTTGCCAGCAGGCCTATTTCTAGCACATCCCTCTTGCTTTCTAAATATTTGGCAGGCAGCATATATACCTTGGTAATTTTACTGTGGCTTGGGCTCATGGCCTTGGTTGCGGGTTCTATGCTGTTTGGCAGTGGAGATTTAATGGTACTCAATTCTGATGGATTGGTGATATTGCAACACAACGATGTTTTGTGGCGCTTTTTAAGTGGCTTTGCTGTTTCATACTTGGCACTAATAACCATTGCTACTTTGTCCATTACATTGAGTTGCTTTTCCGACAATTCAATTGGCCCAATTGTTTCTACCATGGCCATCATAATTTTATTTACCATCATTGGCACATTAGAAGTGCCTGTTTTTGATGCCATTCGCCCGTATTTATTTACAACCCATATGGCCAGTTGGCGCAGCTTTTTTGAGGATCCAGTTCCTTATGATCAAATACGACAATCGGTAATCATATTGCTTACCCATATCGTATTGCTTTTGGTTATTGCTATATATAAATTCAATAAAAAAGATATACTTTCATGAAAAATATGAGGATATTTATTCCAGTGTTACTCGCACTCATCCTGAGCAGTGCCGCTATACTGGGTACAAAAACACCAAACCAAGTATTATTGGGTGTTTATAACAAAATGAATAAAGTTAAGGACTATTCGGCAAGCGCAAGAATTAAAGCGGATATCCCTATGATTAAGGCCCTGCCTGTAAATGCTAAAATTTATTTTAAGCAAAAAAATAAATTCAAAGTGGAGTCGAAAAGCATAGTTATTTTGCCCAAACAAGGCATGAATGATTTCTCTGCCACCATATCAGATACCAATTCATATACCGCAGTGTTAAAGGGGACAGAGGTGTTGAATAAAACCAGTGTTAAGGTGATTAATGTGATACCCAATAGCGACACAGCTGATGTGATTTTGGCTAAATTCTGGATTGATGATATCAATTCTTTGGTGATGAAATCACAACTCACCACGCGCAGCAATGGCACTGTAGTGGTAGAGTATTTTTATAAAGATCAAAAGACATATGGCTTGCCAGATAGCATGATATTTACTGTGGATGTTAAAAAGTTTAAAGTGCCAAAAGGTGTTGCGGTGGATATTCAAAAAACCAAGACCAATACGGCAACTGCAGCTAAAACGGGAAAAATCTACGTACGTATCAAAGAATACAGCATCAACAAAGGCATTCCCGATTCTAAGTTTAAATAGTATTCTCCCTAAAATAGCTTGTAAAATCCTATGGGTTAAGGGCATACTGTGCTAAAAAACGGCAACATCTACTGTGAAGCCAAGGGAACTGAATTGTGCATTTTTTTAAGGCTTTTGAACTATCTTTGCTGTACTTTACAAAAGTGCAACA
>JADYZD010000023.1 GCA_020853295.1 Bacteroidia bacterium
ATACAAATCCTGTAGTGTATTCAGGTGGGTCTGGCGCGCAATTGTATAAATTTGAAAATGCAGCTACTTCAGCACAGGGAGCAGAAGTGGTGTACAATTCAAAAATACCAGCTGCCATTACTGATGACTTTTTAAATTGTATTTTAATTAGTCCAAAAAATAAATACACCATTTATCTGGCTTTTAGCAATTTTAGCAACAATGGCCGTGTATGGAAAGTAACAGGTATGGATGGCAATAACCCTGTTTTTACCAATATTTCTGGCAACTTACCACCTGGATTGCCCGTGAATTATTTGGCCACTAGTCCTAAATATCCCGAAGCACATTTATTTGCAGGAACCGACTTTGGCTTATATGTTTCGTCCGACAGCGGAAAAACTTGGGCCAAAGAAACCAGAGTGCCCAATGTTGCGATTCATGAAATTAAAATGAGGGATGATGGAATTCTGTTTCTTTATACCCATGGACGTGGAATGTGGGCTTTACAACTCAAGGAAGCAGGACCCCTTTTCCCAAATAGCCAAGAAATAAACATTTATCCAAATCCATCTAAAACCGTTATTAATATTGCCTTGCCTGAAGTTCCGACATCAGCATCTTACATTATTTACGACTCCCGAGGAAGAAAGATACGTGAGGCACAATTTGCAAATAGCAGTGTTGTTGTAAATGTTGAGGATTTGAGTGGGGGTTATTATTTTATCAAGGTTCTCACCAATAAAACAACAGTAACAAAAAAGGTTCTCATTTTGTAAGCTGCACGTCACTCTTTGCCAGCCAAAGCTGCATTTCACTTTTATGACCAAAATTAAATGGTTAGATTTGTACACTTACTCATGCTCAAAAATTCCTTTAAAATCAGCATACTTGTGACCTTTGCGTTTGCAATTTTTGCTGTTGGAAAATTGCTTAATTTTTCTATCCGTACCAACTTAAAAGGTGAAAATCCAGGTTACTTTGATCAATGGTTTCAAGAAAAGAAAAATGCCAATGGGGAAATCCCTCAATGGCAACACGCCAGTTGGGCAGCATGGGATAAACAACAAGTGCGCAACAGATCGGCAGAAGAAATTATAGATACCATCATTCAAATGGGGCCTACCAATATTGGTGGACGTACACGTTCTGTTTGGATTGATCCAAGAAACGACCAAGTTATTTTGGCAGCTGCTATTTCAGGTGGCGTATGGCGTTCAGAAGATGGTGGCAAAAGTTGGAAAGCTCTTAATGATTTAGAAACCACGTTAATGGCCAGTTGCTTTACACACAACCCATTCAATCCAGACATTATATATTATGGCACTGGTGAAGGACGCGGAAATTCAGCAGGCTATTTTGCCAGAGACATTGGTGGCAATGGCATTTACAAAAGTACCGATGGAGGAAAAACATTTACAGTACTGCCTGCAACAGTAGGTCTTGCTGGATTTAATATCATTTGGGACATCAAACACTCCCTTACAGATTCGAATACATTTTTTGTAGGCACAGACAGCAAAGGATTGTTCAGAACAACTGATGGGGGCAATAGCTTTGAACAAGTACTCAATGTTTCCAACCTTAAGGTTACAAACCTACTCACACTGCCCAATAACAGGGTGCTTGTAGGTGTATATACCAAACAAATATATGTAAGTGATAGTGGAGGCAAGAAGAATACTTTTTCTGCACTTTCTGTAGTAGGATGGCCTGGGAGTGGGGCTGTGGGTCGAGTACAATTGGCCAATTGCCGCAAATATCCAAATGTGGTTTATGCCTTAGTTGAAGGTTTTGGCTATTACGACAATGCAGCGGGTTTTTTTAAAAGCAGTAATGGCGGCAAAAGCTGGATAAAACAGGTTGCTCCTACCTCTATAGGAACTGGTCAAGCCGCATATAATGTTATGTTGGGCGCTAGCCCTGTGGATAGTAATGTTGCAGTTGCTGGTGGTGTAAATATTGCCCAAACCAATAATGGAGGCGGTTCTTGGTCTGCCAAATCTGTTGGCCATTCCGACCACCATTCATTTGCAGCATTCTACACCAACACCAACTTTTTCTTAATTGGAACCGATGGCGGTATTTATAAGTACCGATACAACTCAAGTGCGGTGCAGGAAAACCTAAATAATGGATACAATGTCACTCAATTTTATGCGGGTAACTATGGTCCCACTGGTTTTGCATCCATCGGTGGCACGCAAGACAATGGCACACATGTAGGTACAGGAAGTTTAAAAACCTCTAAATTTTATGGTGCAGATGGTGCCTATGCGCATATCGGACTGCAAACGGGTAAAATCGCTTATTTGTCTACCCAAAATGAAGGAATTCGCCGGATTACCAATTTCAATCCCAACAGTGCTCCTGCTTTTTCCGATGGTATAAGCGACAGTCGCTTTGCTGCCGATGGTGTTAATTTTATCAATGCTTATGCCATTAACCCAGCAGATGAATACCAATTGTATTACCGTACAAATAAATATTTATACCGCACTACAGATGGTGGAGATGGATGGGATATTATTACCAACCAAAGAAGTGGTTTAAAGGCCATAGGTGTAAGCAATGAAACAAACCCAGTGGTATACACTGGCGGTTCTGCTGGTCAACTGTACCGCATCAATAACGCTGCTACTGTAGGTGCTGCCTCAGAAACTTCCTTTAATTTGGCTGTGCCGGCATCCATCACCAATGATTTTTTAAACTGTATTGTGGTTCACCCAAAAGATAGGAATACCATTTTTATGGCATTTAGCAATTATAGTGTTCAACCACGCATTTGGCGTGCTTCTGGATTCGATAGCAGCAAGCCAGTGTTCAAAAATATATCAGGGAATTTGCCTGTGAATTTACCTGTGAATTTTGTAGCTACTGATCCTCAATTCCCAGATAAAAACCTATTTGCAGCTACAGATTTTGGCCTTTATTATAGCACCGACAGCGGAAAAATATGGGTAAAAGAAACCAGAATTCCCAATGTGGCTATTCACGAAATAAAAATGCGCGCAGACCGTACCCTATTCGTTTATACCCATGGCAGGGGATTGTGGTACCTTACTTTAATTCCTGCTGCAGGCGTCCACAAACCATCATCAAAAATGGACTTTAAGTGTTATCCAAATCCTGCAGATAAAAAATTAAATATTGCATTATCTCAAGTTCAAAAAGATGCATCGTATATGTTGTTTGACTTACAAGGCAAATCTATATTGGAAGGAAAGCTGGTAAATTCTAATGAAATCGTAGATGTATCTAATTTGACCTCAGGATACTACTATATTCGCGTCATTAATGGCACCAGAACAGAAACCCAAAAGGTGCTGATAACACATTAAATGGCTGAACCACTGGATAAGGAACTGAAATTGCTTGAAGAAGAACTTAATGGTTTTTCTGATGAGTTGCTGGAAATCAGTTTGGATATGATTCGAGAAGGATATACTGAGTATCCCGTTTACATCGCACACAAAGGCAATGTAGACGACTTAGGTGAATTGCTATTCGATGCCCAAGAGTATAAAGTGCCATTTTCCATTAATGTTTCTATGATTGAGGATTTGGTAGAAGCCTCAATTATACCTGAAGAAAAATTGGACTTGTTTAAAACTGCATATGGAGATCCAAAACAGTTTATGTGCATTTTTCTAATTTCAGGTGATTATGCAAGGTTCATTTTTTATCCATTTGCAAAGCGAAATTCAGATAACAGGTAAATGGGAATCAACATCGATATTGTTATATTAAATTACAACACCAAATCGTTGTTGGCAGAATTGCTTCCAGTTGTAATAAAAAACTCTGCTATACCAGGAGCCAGTGTAATAGTGGCTGACAATGCAAGTACTGATGACAGTGTTGCCTTTTTAAATAAGGAATTTCCAAATATTGAGCTGGTAAAACTCGAAAAAAATTACGGTTACGCGGGCGGTTATAACCAAGCATTAAAAAATAGAAATGCGGATTATTTTATTTTATTAAATAGCGATGCAGAACCACATGAAAACTGGTTGCAACCTTTAATAGAATTGATTCAATCCAAGCCTGATTTGGGTGCAGCACAACCCAAATTATTGGATTATTACCAAAGAAATAAATTTGAATATGCGGGGGCAAGTGGCGGTTTTTTAGACAAATATGGCTACCCATTTTGCAGGGGAAGAATATTTGGAAATGTAGAAATTGACCAAGCCCAATACAACGATACCAGAGAAATATTTTGGGCAACTGGGGCCTGCTTTTTAGTAAAAAAATCAGCATGGGATGCCGCCAATGGTCTGGATGAGAGCTTCTTTGCCCATATGGAAGAAATAGATTTGTGCTGGAGGTTACAACTCCTTGGTTATAAAAATTACACTTGTCCAGATAGCATTGTTTACCACATGGGCGGTGGCACATTGAGCAATTTAAGCCCTCGTAAAACTTTTCTGAATTTTAGAAACAACTTGCTCATGTTGTACAAGAATTTGCCTGAGTCAGAAAGAAATAAAATTGTATTTAAACGCAAATTACTCGATGGATTGGCCGCGTGTTTTTTCCTATTGCAAGGCCGATTTGCACATATTCCCCAAGTTTGGAAAGCACATCAGGCATTTAATAAATTGAAATCCAATATTCAACCAACTCCAAATTCTAAAAGCATGCACCAATTAAGTGGTGTTTTTAATAAAGGTTTGGTATGGAATTATTTTATAAAAAGTAAAAAATATTTTAGCCAATTCGGCATTTAAATTAATAGCTCCTTGGGTGAAATTTCACCAGAGTATCCGCCAAATAATTTCTGTCCAAATGGGTGTAAATTTCTGTAGTAGTTATACTTTCATGGCCCAACATTTCCTGCACAGCCCTCAAGTCGGCGCCAGCCTCTACTAGGTGTGTAGCAAAGCTATGCCTAAAGGTATGCGGACTGATGTTTTTTTTAATTCCGGTTCTTAATGCCAGTTTTTTAATTAATAAAAATATACTTTGTCGGCTCAATTTTCCACCACGCAAATTTAAAAAAACAATATCCCGGTACAAAGGTGATATGTTCAGATGCACCCTAATTTCATTTCTGTATATTTTTAAATGTTTTAACGCCCTATTCCCAATTGGCACGAGTCTTTCTTTATTCCCTTTGCCAATTACACGCATATACTGCTCGTCTAAATACAAATCGGTAGTTCTTAATCCCACAAGTTCACTCACCCGCAATCCGCAGCTGTATAAAACCTCAAGCATTGCCACATCTCTTTCGCCAGAAGGCTCTGTTCTGTCAATGGAAGCAATCATCACATCAATTTCCTCAGCTGAAAGTACAACAGGGAGTTTTCTGCCAGTTTTTGGCGGTTCTAAAAAATCTGCAGGATTTTCTTGAATGATACCTTCAAGCAATAAAAATTTATAAAAACTTCTGACTCCAGAAATAATTCTGGCCTGTGATATGGCACTAAATCCAATTTCTGCCAACCATGCTGAAAAATCTTGAAGTTGATTGGAATTAATCAACACTGGAGATGCGCCGCCCAACTGCAGTTCACACCATTGTTGCAACTTTTGAATGTCGCTGGTATAGGCTTCTATACTATTCGCAGATAATGATCTTTCTAAAGTGAGGTATCTCGAGAACATTTGGGCCAACCTTGCCCAATCCTGGCTCATTTCTTTAAGGCTACTTTATTTACATGCAAAACTTCTTTGGTAGTGGCATCTACAACCCAAACCACACATTCCAAATGGTCAGCATTCCAGTTGTACCTTGGGGTAATGTAATACTGCTTTTCAAAAACCCTACCAGCAACGAGTGGAGCATTGAGAGTATCACCTGTAGTTGGAGTGATTAATTTTCGCAGTGCATGGTGGTGCACATAATCTTCCTGAATTCCTGAAGGTTTAATATTCTTATTGGATTGTTTACCCTCAATTTCACTTTCTAAAATTCCAATATAAATCAAATGTTTGCTAGAAACTGCTCCAGTGTAGGTTACTTTAATGTCCAATCTACCTTTATTATTGGCTGCGAGCCACTCGGTATTCAAATCAATATTTAACGGGGTTGGCACTGCGATGCGGTTATTTACTTGTCCGTTCCAAGTAGCACGGTCCATAAAATATGTACCATTGGATTTCACTTGATCAACAGAACCAATAGGCAAATTGGGAATAGCACCAAGCAATCCTGCTAAAGCTTCCGCATCAGTTGTAACCATGGTATCGTAACCATCCCAAGGTGCGGTAAGGCTGGGTGAAGGGGAGTTTGGGTACAAGGCTACAACCACCACTTTACCTGGATTCAGTGTATCTGCAATTCTACGGGCGATGGCTGCCGCATCTGGGCAATTGTTGCACCTTACTCCTGTAATATCAATTAACAATACTTTTTTTGATTGAGCAGCAGGTATTGTGCTTATCAAATAGTTGGTGTCCAGCAAAGGCTTTTCTGCCTTTGTAAATACTACACCCGGATTCTCTTCACTGCAAGAAGTAAAGAAAACCGCAAGGGCAATTCCGAAGATTGATGACCACAATTTCATATACAGACTACGAAAATAACACCTGTAATTGGAATTATTTCCCATTTCTTGTCAATTTTATTCAAATACAAAACACCTCTTTCATAACTTTGTTTCTTTCTATATGCGCAAAATATTCATGTTCATCCTTTCAGGAGGGATTCTATTAAGCTTAAAAAGTTGTGTTTTCGGACAAACCAAAATGGCTGCAAACACTACAGATAGCAGCAAAACAGCAATCTATCCCATTATGCTAAAAACCCTCGATGGTACAGGAAACATCGATTTTTCAGCTTACAAAGGGAAAAAAATATTGGTGGTAAACACTGCAAGTGAGTGTGGTTATACCCCTCAGTATGAAGGTTTGGAAAAGCTTTACAAACAATATGGCGATAAATTGGTGGTTATCGGTTGTCCTTGCAATCAGTTTGGCGGACAAGAGCCTGGCGACACCAGTGAAATTAGAAATTTCTGTACTACCAAGTTTTCAGTAACCTTTCCCATGTCGGAAAAACTAGATGTGAAAGGCAAAAGCCAACACCCCTTGTTCACTTGGCTTACCAGCAAAACCAAGAATGGGGTTTTGGATGCAGAGGTTTTGTGGAACTTCAACAAATTTTTAATTGACGAGAATGGATTTTTGATGGCATATTTCCCCAGCAAGGTAAAACCCGACGATGCCGAGCTGTTAAAATTGATCAATCAATAAAACCTTTTAGCCAATGGGAGGGCATCTAGCCCTTTTTTCTTATTTTCGCGGCACTTTACAAGTTCTCATGAGTATTTTAGTAAACAAAAATTCAAGAATTGTGGTACAAGGTTTCACAGGAAACGAAGGTACCTTTCATGCCACACAAATGATAGAATACGGCACCAAGGTGGTAGGTGGTGTTACGCCAGGTAAAGGTGGAAGCCTTCATTTGGACAGGCCTGTATTTAATTCTGTTTCACAAGCAGTTAAAGATACCGGCGCTGATGTAAGCATCATTTTTGTTCCACCAGCATTTGCGGCAGATGCCATTATGGAAGCTGCTGATGCAGGCATTGGTGTAATTGTGGCCATTACCGAAGGCATACCTACCAAAGATATGGTAATGGTAAAAAAATACCTAGAAAGCAGAAATTCCCGCTTAATAGGCCCCAATTGCCCAGGAATTATTACCCCTGAAGAAGCTAAAATTGGAATTATGCCCGGTTTTATTTTCAAAAAAGGCCATATCGGTGTTGTTTCAAAATCTGGTACACTCACCTATGAAGCGGTAGACCAACTTACGAAATTGGGCTTGGGCCAAAGTACTGCTATAGGAATTGGTGGAGACCCCATAATTGGCACCACTACGAAAGAAGCAGTAGAATTGTTCATGAATGACCCAGAAACAGCCGGTATTGTAATGATTGGCGAAATTGGGGGTGGAATGGAAGCAGAAGCCGCCCGCTGGATTCAAGCCAATGGCACAAAACCAGTTGTAGGCTTTATAGCAGGTCAAACTGCTCCTGCCGGTCGCAGAATGGGCCATGCAGGTGCAATTATTGGAGGCAAA
>JADYZD010000024.1 GCA_020853295.1 Bacteroidia bacterium
ACATAGCAAATGGGAATTCCAAACCTACTGATGTTCCCTTCAAAAACCTGATCCCGCACTTTGCCTTTGCCTACATGAAATGGGGAAGCACTTGGGTGCAAGATGAGCTGCGCCCCTGCTTTTTTTAACTGCTCGGCTGGACTTCTGTCGTAAATAAAATCATTGTATTGGTCCCACAAATCTTCGCAAATGGCAATTCCAAGTTTTACGCCCATAAATTCGATGATTTGGGTTTCTGAATTGCTTTCAAAATACCGCGATTCATTGAATACATCGTATGTGGGCAGTAAGGTTTTTTTAACGGTATGGGTAATTTGCCCATCTTGCATAAAACAAGCTACATTGTACAGTTCTCTTCCATTTCCAGGGTTGCGTACCACACCGCCAACTACAGCAGCAATTCCTTTACAGCTCTGTGCTACAGCTTCTAAACTCTGCTCGCATTTTTCAACAAACCAAGGATAATCTAGCAAGTCTTCGGGCGGATAGCCACAAACTGCAAGTTCAGAAAAAACCACCAAATCAGCACCATTGTTGCGGGCTTCCTGTATGGTATCAGAGATTTTTAAAGTGTTGTTCTCAAAATCACCAATTGTGTAATTGAGCTGAGCCAAACATATCCTCATTGTTGGAGGCTATTTGGATTAGAAAAATACGCCTGCGTTCAATCCCAGGTAGTTATTTCTTCCTTTTACAGCATCATCCCAAAACAATCCTGTAAATCCATTGTCGAAACGCAAGCCAATACTGGCAGTGGTTTTGCCGCTAATGCGAAATTCAATTCCAGCTCCCAATACCATTGACATACGCAATGGAATTACATTGTCTTGAAATGCACCTTCTTGGTTGCTATCTCCGTTGAAATCCAAACCGTCATTTCCAGAACTGTTGGGACTATGTGAATTTACACCAGTTTTATAATAAGGTCCGCTGGTGAGTGTAGAAACCCTGTTTTGAATCATAAACGCAGGACTCAATCCAAATTGTCCCCAGTACATCATGTTTCCTATTTCATTGGTTTTTAGTTTCAATGTAATTGGAATTTGTATATACTGCAATTTGTAATTGAATTCAGTATTGGCATATGGCTGTGACAGGTTGTTATTGGTAATATACAAGGTATCTAAGGCGGCAATATTGCTTGGCATTGAAGTTACAATGGCTTCAGCACCAATCCAATAATTGGGGTTGTTACCAATGTTGAAATCACCCATAAGGCCGTAAGAAATACCCAAGCCCATTCCGTTATTTTTAACACGACCTTCAAAAACTTTCACCCAAGATAAATTAGGGCTGGCTTTGAATCCAAACCTTACAGTTTTTGTATCCGCTTTGGCGGCTTCTGTAGTTTGTGCAGAAACTCTGCTACTAAAACCGGCTACGATTATAGCACCTAACAACAAAGTATTGTTTATTTGCGTTCTCATAATATGATGTTGCAAACTAAGTCATTTTTAGGCAAATCCACATTAACAACAGCCTTAATTTTAATGTTGTTTTTAAACAATTGCACCACAAAGAAAGAATATCCCAAGTTGGAGTATCGCGATTTTACTGGGCAATTGGCTGCTTTTGCCGAAAAAAATGAATTCAATACAGCTAATTACCATCAACTCAATAAGCAGCATGGACGTGTATTTCAAATATGGCTCAATGAAATTCTTGATTTTGGCAGCTATCCCAATGCAAATGATTCTATAAAAACGGAATTGCTACGAGAATTTATTTTTCGCAACAAACCTGCATTTAAGGCTGTGCAACAGCACTATGCAAAGTATCCAAATTTTCAGCAGGAAATTAGCAATGCTTTTGGCAAACTCAACGAAATATTGGGCAATGTAAAAAAGCCCGTAATATTCAATTATTTCTCACAGTTTAGCAATTACAATACCTTTATTGATACCACTGCTGGGCATACCGTACTCGCTTTTAGCAGCGAAATGTTTATGGACGACACTTTCACCCTTTATAAACTGCTTGAAGTGCCAGATTTTTTTAACCGATACAACCATACCAAACAGTTATCGGCCATGTTGTTGTGGACTTATTTAAAAGGCAGATTTGAAGTGGACAATCCGGAACAAAAAATGATTGATGAAGCTGTGTTTAATGGCAAAATTTGGTATACCATAGAACAGGTTTTGGGCGAAGATGAAATTTATGCAGCCTTGGGTTATACAGAAAAAGAATGGAAAATGCTTATAGCAGATGAAGGCCAAATTTGGAGAAATTACCTCAATAATGATTTGCTTTTCTCCTCCGATTTTAATGAATATAAACGCTTTTTTATTTATGGTAAATACACCTATGGTGGCGGAGTGCCAGAGGAATACCCGCCATTGTTGGGCAATTTTACAGGATACAGAATAGTATCGGCATACATGAAAAAAACCGGTGCAGATTTAAAAACAATGTGGAATTTTAAAGACGGATCTAAACTGCTCAAACAATCGGCATACAACCCACTTAAATAATGGACAAATTACACGAATACATCAAATCGCGTTTAGAAACAAATTATTTCATTGCCCATATGGGATTGAAGCTTAAATCCGTTGCCATTGGTGAAGCCGTTTTAGAAGTGGATATTCAAAAACACCACCTGCAACAAAATGGATTTACCCATGGTGG
>JADYZD010000025.1 GCA_020853295.1 Bacteroidia bacterium
TAAAAAAATCCTCAGTGTTTTCATTTGAGGTGTTGTTTATAGCTAATAGGTTGCCGATTCATTTTGGCAGCCTATTTTTTATTTCCGAAAAGCCTTCATTATTTTTGTTGAATGAAATATTTCTATTTGCTCGTATTTTGTATGGTTTCAACTGTCAGTGTTCGTGCATCTGCACACTCAGATAGTATAAATATTGGCTGGGATAGCATGGATAAAATCCATCAGGATTTATCTAAAAAAAGTGCTGATCTTAAAACCCAAATTGACGAGGCCGGAAAAAAGATAGAAGCGGCCAAAGCGGCCCAGGAAAAAAAACCCAATTATTGGATGCCCATTATCGGGGGTGCTATTTTGGGCATAGGGCTGGCAGTGTGGCTCAGAAGAAAAAAATAAGTTCATAAAACAGGTTCTTTAGCAGTCGCTAACATCTGCATTCCCTTTATTATCTTTGCACCATGCAGGAAGCTTCCAACCAAGAGACCCAATTGAAGCGCGAGGATTTTATCCGCGAAGTACTCAACGATTACCGCATCGCATTTGAAAGCCGACAAGCCAGTCTTGTAGGCAGGAAAGAAGTGCTTACTGGTAAAGCCAAATTTGGGATTTTTGGAGATGGTAAAGAAGTGGCTCAATTGGCCATGGCCCGTGTGTTTGAAAACGGAGATTGGCGCAGCGGTTATTACCGCGACCAAACTTTTATGTTTGCCAAAGGCATGAGCAACATTACCGAGTTCTTTGCTCAACTGTATGCAAATCCCACAATAGAACACGAGCCTGCAAGCGGCGGGCGCAGTATGAATGGCCATTTTGCCACCCGTTTGCTCAATGAAAATGGGGAATGGCTAAAACAAACCGATAGGCCCAATTGCAGTGCTGATATTTCTCCAACCGCTGGACAAATGCCTAGGTTATTGGGTTTGGCCCTGGCCAGCAAGCTGTACCGCGAAAACCCCAATTTAAGTCAGTTTGAAGATTTTTCTGTAAACGGCAATGAAGTTGCCTTTGGCACCATTGGCAATGCAAGCACCAGCGAGGGTATTTTTTGGGAAACCATCAATGCTGCTTGTGTAATGCAGGTGCCACTTTTAATGAGTGTTTGGGATGATGGATACGGCATTTCTGTTCCTGCGCGTTACCAAACTACAAAGGAAAATATTTCTGAAATTTTAAAGGGTTTTAAATCCGATAAAAATGGCAAAGGCTTGGAAATATTTACTGCCAAAGGCTGGGATTATGCCAATTTGTGCAAGGTGTACAAGCAAGCAGCAGATGTTTGCAGAGAACACCACACTCCGGTTTTGGTGCACGTAACTGAGGTAACACAACCCCAAGGGCACAGCACCAGCGGAAGTCATGAACGGTACAAATCCAAAGAGAGGTTAGATTGGGAAACAGAATTTGATTGTGTAAAACAAATGCGCAGTTGGATTTTGGAAAATGAAATTGCCAATAGCGAAACCCTAGAAAATATTGAAAAAGAGGCTGGAAATCACGTTAAAAACTGCCAGCGCGAAGCTTGGGCAAATTACCTGAACCCCATTAAAAAAGAAATTGCAGCTTTTGCGGAAGTTTTAAATTCCGTTTCTGGACAAGGAATAAAAACTGCAGAATTGGCTGAAATCAGCGCCAGTCTTCAAAGTATTTCAGAGCCCATCCGCAGGGATTTGGGAAATGCCATACACAAAGCACTCAGAATTACCGCAGGATCCGATGCCGGTTTGCGCCAACCCTTGGTGGATTATTACAACCAGTTTTCTGCAATCAATTTTGACCGATACAGCAGCCATTTGCACAGCCAAAGCGCACAAAATGCACTCAACGTGCCTGTAGTTGACCCAGTGTTTACCGATGAAACTGCCGATGGATATTTAGTGGTGCGTGCTTGCTTTGATGCCAACTTTGAAAGGGATCCCAGGGTTTTTGCTTTTGGTGAAGACTTGGGTAAAATTGGCGATGTAAACCAAGGATTTAGCGGCTTGCAAGAGAAATACGGTGAAATTAGGGTAAGCGACAAAGGCATTCGCGAATGGAGCATTATTGGTGAAGGCATAGGCGCAGCGATGCGCGGCTTAAGACCCATTGCCGAAATTCAATATTTGGATTACTTGCTTTATGCATTAGAACCCATGAGTGATGATATTGCCACCATGCAATACCGCACCAAAGGTGGACAAAAAACACCAGTAATCATCCGTACCCGTGGACACCGCTTGGAAGGCATTTGGCATAGTGGTAGCCCAATGGGCATGATAATCAATGCCGTGAGGGGAATGCATGTATGTGTACCCCGCGATATGACCCGTGCTGCTGGCATGTACAATACCTTATTGCGAAGCGATGAACCCGCTTTGGTGGTAGAGTGCCTAAATGGATACCGCATAAAAGAAAAAATGCCATCCAATATTGGCGAATTTACAGTACCACTTGGCAAACCCGATGTACTTAAATACGGCGAGCATGCTACTTTGGTAACCTATGGCAGCTGTTGTCGAATTGCTATGGAAGCAGCAACAATGCTTGCAGAATATGGCATTTCTGTAGAAATTATTGATGCACAAACTTTGTTGCCATTTGATATTGACCACAAAATTGTGGAAAGTGTGAAAAATACCAACAGGTTAGTGGTTCTAGATGAAGATGTACCCGGTGGTGCTTCTGCATTTATTTTGCAACAAATTTTAGAAGTGCAAAACGCCTACAAATATTTGGATAGTGCTCCACTCACCATTACATCACAAGCACACAGACCTGCTTATGGCAGTGATGGGGATTATTTTTCTAAACCCAGTGCCGATGAAGTTTTTATGAAAATTTACCACATGATGCATGAGGTAAATCCACAAAAATGGCCAAGTTTGGTGTAGTTTTAATTTCTGCAATTCATATTATTTATTGCAATTAATCTGCTGCCATAATAAACAGCAAAGCAATAAATAAAACCAAGAAAACAATGCCCCAACTCCAGCCGGAGGATAAACCGATTTTCTTTAATAAAACATACAATAATAACAGCAGTATGATGAGCACAAAACCTCCACCACCACTGCCTGAATTGCTATTTTGAATGCTGTTTGCAATTCTTTTAGTCTCTTTTAAAGCTATTTTATTTGGAATACTTTTATAGTTATTTTTTATGGTATTTTTTAGAGAAATATGCGAACTCATTTTTGGCTTATCTTGGTAGTAAAAAGCAGCAATATTAGAATGGGTAAAAGAATCATTTTGGATGGTTTCAAAAGCATCACCCGAGTTTGATTTTTGTACTTGAACCTCACTGGGTCCAAATCCTCCGCCGAAAGATGTAGCAGGACGCGAAATGGTTTTGCAAGAAAGCCATAAAACCGGAAGCAAAACCAAATGGATAGGTTTGATTTTCATATACTTAGGCAAAAGTATAAAAGGCATTTCTATTTTGAAAGTGATATCGGTCACAAAATAATATTCCCATTTATTATTTTATTATTAGGGGAATTCATGCGTAATATTGTTTAGTAAATCATATGCTTAGAATTTTACTTTTCTATTTTTTATGTCTTAGTTTTTTGCCCTGCAAAGCCCAATTGGAAATTGACAGCAGTTTTGGGGATAATGGCAAACTCTACTATGCCTTGGACGGCGCTACTTACACCCAAATATTGGATGCAAAAAACAACGCTAAAGAACAAAGTATTTTGTTAATGATGCGCTGGACCGGCAGTGGCGGCGATGTTTGGCTGGGAAAATTAAAAAAAGCGGGCATATTCGATTCTTCTTTTGGATTTAGCGGGGTTTTGCCCATAGGCGAATATGCCCTGAATGCGGCAGACGGTCACGTCTTTTTAGACAGTGCTTCCAATATTTATGTATGGGGCATTTCTACTTCCTATACCTCAGGTGGAACCAATTATAAACATTGGTTTCATAAATACAATTCTTTGGGAGAAAAGGACACCTCATTTCATGTTTTAGATTCCATTATCAATAAAAACTACAACCGTGGAAATTGCTTTTTTGCCAACCCTTCACAAAATGGCAGTTTTTATATTTCTACAGGATCGTACAACAATTCTGTTTGGAAAATATGGCCAAATGGTTTGCCCGATTCTACCTGGGGAGGTGATGGGCGGGTTGACAGCATATGCCCATGCGCCAAAGGTGTTTTTGAAAGCAAAGATGGGAGTGTAAACATATTGGGCACCGCAAACAACAACAGCACGCCTGTTATTTGGATATTAAACCATTCTGGAACTCTTGATTTAAAAAGAACATCTAAGGGCTGGTTAACTGCTCCTGTGGGTCCAGCAAGTCAATTATTGAATGGTGAGTTCTGCATCAATTCAGCAGGATACACAAAAAATTATGGTACCATAAAAACCTTGGCTTACCAAAATGCCTTTATTGCAAAAGCGGGATTTGGTGCCAATGGTCGAAATTCTATCATAGTGGATAGTGCTTGTGTTGCGGAACCCGCTTTTTCCATGGTTTCCAAAAGTGGAAACATCATTACTTTCTGGAATCGATACTCTTTTGATGACAACAACAATTATATTGAGCATAAATGTGGCTACAATATTGTAAACAACAAGGGTGTGCTTATCCCACAAATTCAAAATTGGTGGCGCAGGTATTTAATTCCTAAAGAGAAAAACAACCATAAAATAGTGTCGTTTTTAGAATACCCAGACAGCTCTTTTTTAGCCGCATTTAATATTTGGAACAGCGGTTCTTATGCCACTTTGCTGGTAAAATACAAGCCTATAAACATTTCTGAGCCCAACCTAAACCTAACAGAACAGGTTCAAAACCAACAGGTAATTGCGTATCCAAATCCGAGTAATGGGGTTTTTGAACTGGTCATTCCTAGCGAATTCACAGATATTGCGTTTCAATTGCTGGATGCAGGTGGCAGAGCAGTGGCTGCAAACTATGAGATGCAAAACAATGGTAAGGTGCTTGTACATACCGAAGCCCAATCTGGTATTTACTTTTTAATTGCCAAAAGCCAAGGCTTACTCGTTTCTCAGAGAATACAAATTCTGCGGGACTGATTAATTTTATAGAATATAACGCAGGTCCCGTCTCAATTCTAGGCCCATTCATTGGTATTGTTAAGGGCATTTGGCAGTATTGTTGTAATTATTTTTATCGGTGTACCCAACCTTTTACAAACTCAACCCGTCATTGGTATTGAATGCGTAACCGAAATACCCCGTGAACGCCTATTCTACCACCATA
>JADYZD010000026.1 GCA_020853295.1 Bacteroidia bacterium
ATTTGCAGGGCAGCAATCCAAACTACTTTGAGTTTTATATATTCGAAATGCGGGAAGGTAAGCAGTTGGGGAAACTGTGAAATACTGTCGATTACCGGCAAGTTTACCATATGTGCCTGTCGAATATCCATATGGGTATCTTCAACTCCCAAAAAACGATTCATAACAATGGCCATAACCACAATAAATAAAGGTGCTGGCAACAAATACTTGCTCTTGGGGAATGGGAAATATTTGGAATCCCATAGAAACTGAATTCCTATACCCAAAGCTCCTATAATGGCCGCCAGGGGGGATATATGCAACAATGCTTGTTCAATTTCTGAAAAGGTATTTCTACCATCTTTTTGAAAGAAAGACTCGTCTCCTTCAAAATCGGCATCATACCCTACTAGGTGGGGCAACTGTTTAAATATTAGAAGAATACCAATGGCGGTTAACATGCCTTTCAGCACAGCCACAGGCACAAAACTCACAATAATACCCGACTTTAGTATTCCCAGCAGCAATTGGAGCACTCCGGCAATGATGATAGCGACAAGCAAACCACTAAATGCGGCGTGTGACAATTCAGATTCCGGCATACCCGAATCGCGCAGTGCTGCGGTTAGTTGGGTGATGGCAAGGGAAACGGTTGCAATTAGTCCGGCAGCGGGTCCACTTACACTTAGGCTTGAACTGCTGATAAAACCAACAACGATTCCACCGATGATTCCCGCAATAATTCCCGATATGGGCGGAGCATCAGAACCAATAGCGATACCCAAACAAAGGGGTAAAGCCACTAAAAAAACTACGATAGAGGCAGGTACATCACTGCCGAGATTGCGAAACAAAGACTTCATTAAGAGTGGGGCTAAATTAAAACAAAAAACCCCCTGATAAAGGGGGTTTTAGAAATATTTTTACTTTCAATTAACGGCTAGAACGTGGGCCTGGAGCAACAGTTGCGCTGCCGCTAGCTTTTCCGCCTGTGAATTTGAAATCGATACGGTTTGGATCAGAGCTTTTGCAAGTGTTGTCAACAACAATGCGGTCTCTGCTCATTCCATATTGGCTTACAAGGATATTGATAATGTTTTCAACCCTGCAAGAGCTAGAAACATCACCTTTTTTACCACTGTACATTTTGTCTTTTCCACCGGTTGCACCGCAGATGGTCAACTTCTTGTCAGGGCACTGTTTCATCTTATCAGCGATCATGGTAAGAACCACGCTATATTCTGGTTTGATGTTACATTTATTCAAATCAAAGTACATTGATGGGAATGTCATGTCATCACAGTTACAGCAGTTGTTCTGAATTACGCGACCATCTACAGAAACCTGAGCACCTACTGGGCTATTTGGTTCTTTATCGCGAATATCTGGAACACCATCACCGTCAGTATCCAACATTTTACCGTTTGCATCAACAGCTGCGCCTTTATCAGAAGCAATTTCTTGGTCTTTGCAATCTGGAACACCATCGCCGTCAGTATCAACAGCTCTGCCGTTACCATATACGTTACAATCTTTATCTGTGCTGTCATCAACGTCGAAGAAATCACTTACACCGTCGCCATCAGCATCAGTAGAAAGGCTATCAACACGTTTGTCCAACTCTTGAACAGTTTCATAAATAGACTCGATAGGGCTCAACCAATCGTAATGTTGAGAGTTTTTGTTGCCCAATTTCCAAGCACCATAGACACTCATCATACCATATTGGTCCATCCAACGGTTTTGCCAAATTGGGGTATTGTATACATCAATATTGTCAGAACGCAAGTAAGTTTGGCGCCATTCAGCTCCGATATCGAAATAACGGCCAAGGTTGTGTTTTACACCAAAACCAAATGGAACAACGAAGTGACGGCCATCGTAGGTTTCTTCAACATCTTTGTTAAGATTTGGGTTAGGAGTACCGCTTCCCAAGTAGTGGGTAAGGTAGTAATCACCACCTATATATAAGCGTTGGTCGTTAAAGCGTGCTGTGCTGCGGAAAGAACCCCAACCTCCTCCTAAGAAGAAGTTCATTTGGGTTTTGCGCAAAGGACGCAAGAAGCTAATATTACCTAAAGTAAAAACCATCTGAACGTTGAAGTCCTGGATACGGCTTTTGAACTTAAAGAAATCTTTGTATAAGGTTGGGAACTGATAATCCCTAGCACCACGAAGTTGACCAATGTTCCACTCACCTTTCAAACCAAAAGTTTGAGAAACTGAGTACTTGGCGAACAAACGTGCATGCCATCCTGGTTGAATTTTATCCGCATCTCCGAAGAAGAATGTAGGACCGGCTCCAACACCTAAAGACCATTTTTTTGCCCTTCTGTCCACAAAAAAAGATGTAACGGCATGTTGACCGCTATCGCTTGTGTGAAGTTTTTCAGTTTTGCCATCAGGCCACTTTTCTTGAGCATTGGGGTGAAAATTTGCTCCAGGCTTGTCTCCGTAGGTTTGGGAGAAGGCTGTGAAAGCGCATAATGAAAAAGCAGCAAAAGCCGCAGATTTAAACAGTTTCATTGCGTAATTGTGCATTATTAAGCTGCAATAATAGAGTAGATTCATGACTTTTCAAATTATTTTACAATTATTTTTATTATCTTAAGATGAATTTTAGGGCATCCAAAGCACTGAAAGTGGGGTATTTGTTGTGTCTGGCAAGTTGGTAAAGGCCTTCAAGAAGTCTGGATTTTGAATCAACATTTCCAAAAAAAACGATTTCCTTTCCTGGGGGGTATTCGGATTGAATAACTTCTCCTTAATTTTTAGTGTCTTTTGCCATATTTGTGCATATTTGGCATTATCGGTCAAAGAGTTAAGAATTTCATCTTCCGCTTTTTTTAACATCATTTCATACCCCTCTCCTGCCTTTTTCACCCCCTTCAACTGATCACTTTTAACACTATATAAATATTCGTTAATTTGGGTATTTAGCGTTTTCTGCATTTCAATCAATTTCGGCATAGGTGATTGCCCAGCAATGGTTTCAAAAAAGTACTTCTTAAAATCTTCTTCAGAATTGAACATCTCTTGCATATCCATACCATTGTTTTCTAACCAATGCTGTGTTTTTGCATCCCCAACAACAAATGAATGGCGTGGAAGCAATACCGGACGTGGCAATGCGCATATTTCAAATACACCCGAGAGTTGGTACCAATATGTGAATTCACCTGGCCCTGCGATATAACACAAATTGGGCAAAATGACTTCTTGGTAAATTGGGCGCAAGGCTACATTGGGACTAAAGTTTTCGGGTTCTGTCTCAATCAGATTCAGCACCTGTTCTTGGGTATATACCCTCTCCTCACCTTTGGCCTGAAAACCCAGTTCCACTTTGTCCAAACGCAATCTTTGTCCGTTTATGAGCATAAAAAGGTGGGTATGTCTGCCAGAAATATTGGTTTCCAAACCGAGTCCCTTCATTTTAACTGTTTGCCTTTCAATAGCCTCCGACACCTTTGTGTTGAGCACATCGGCCTGCATAATTGCTACAAATTCCTTTTTAAACGCCTTTGAATCCGCATCTATCACTACCAAACCTTGCTCACCAAAGTAATGGTGCAACAGGTAACGTGTAGCAGCTGCCAAATTGTGGTTGGTAGTATAGGCAATTTCAAAAACCTCCAAAGCCTGCGTTACCTTGATATCACTTGGAAAAGCCGCTTTAATGGAATTGATTAAGGCCACAATTTCACTGGTTTCTATACGGCCCACAGGTCCACCAGAGGCTGATTCCCATGTGAATTGCTGATGAAAAACGTTTACATGGTTGATTTCACCAAAATCATGGTCCTCTGTAGCCATCCAAAACACGGGTACAAAGTGGTGTTGTGGGAATTTTTGCTTTAATTCATTGGCCAAAGCAATGGTAGACAACGCCTTATAAACTACATATAAGGGCCCTAAGAAAATATGAATTTGCTGACCCGTAGTAACCGTAAAGGTATTTTCACTCTTCAAACTTTGAATCTGCTCTAAAGTGAAGCCTGTAGCCAAATCACCGTATTGCTGTAAAAGTTCATTTGCCAAAACATCCCTATGGGATTGGGGAAAATCTTGTTTATTCTGAATTTGTTGTTCCCAGTCTGCTGTGGGACCAGAGTTGGGGTATAAATCAAGCACTTCAGCTTTGCCCTGATACACTTGACTCAGAATTCGGGTATAGAATGCTGAAGGAAAGCTTGTTGTTTTTAGAAAGGTACTCATGGAATTACCGTGCCGTATAAATCATACGGGGTATGGCTGTCAATTTTAACATTGGCAAAATCACCCATTCTCACATAATTTGTAGCCGCATTTACCCACACTTCATTGTCCACTTCAGGACTATCAAATTGGGTTCTTCCCACAAAATGTTCACCATCAAGCCTATCGAACAATACTTTTTGGGTAGTGCCGACTAAGTTGGCATTTAAGCCATCACTAATTCCCATCTGCAATTGCATAATGTGCTCAGCCCTTCTGTCTTTTTCTTCTTGGGGAATGGAATCTTCCAGGGTAAATGCATGGGTGTTTTCCTCATGGGAATAGGTAAACACACCCAAACGGTTAAATTTCATTTCTTGCACAAAATCACACAAATCGAGAAAATCCTTTTCCGTTTCACCGGGATGCCCAACAAGCAGGGTGGTTCTTAAGGCAATGCCAGGAACCTTGTCTTTAATTGTTTCAAGCACTTCTCGGGTCCGGTTGCGGGTAATTCCCCTGCGCATGATTTTGAGCATATTGTCAGAAACATGCTGAACCGGAATATCGAGGTACTTGCATATATTTTCCCTTTCAGCCATTACATCCAAAGCATCGAGTGGAAACTGGCTGGGGTAAGCATAATGCAAACGAATCCAATCAAGTCCATCAATATCACTTACCCTTTGCAGCAATTCAGCTAAATTTCGCTTGCCATACAAGTCCAATCCATAATAAGTGCTGTCTTGGGCAATAAGCATCACTTCTTTGGTGCCATTTACAACGCGTTGTTTGATTTCATTTTCTATGGCTTCAAGACTTTTGCTCACATGTCCACCTCGCATAAGAGGTATTGCGCAAAAAGAGCAAGGGCGGTCGCAACCTTCAGAAATTTTAATATAAGCGTAGTGTTTGGGAGTAGTTTGTAGCCGTTCTCCAATTAACTCATGCTTGTAATCGGCCCCCACACTTCGCAACAATGCAGGCAACTCAAGGGTGCCGAACCAAGCATCTACATCGGTTATCTCTGCTGCCAAATCATCTTTGTACCTATGAGAAAGACAACCTGTAACAATGAGTTTTTCAATTTTACCTTGGCTCTTTTTATCGGCATACTCCAATATGGTATTGATGCTTTCTTGCTTGGCATTTTCAATAAAACCACAAGTATTGATAATGACGATATCCGATTCGCCTTCTTTCTCATGCGACACTTCAAAATCCCCAGCTTTGAGCTGCCCCATAAGTACTTCGCTATCTACTAAATTTTTGCTACATCCCAAGGTAATTACGTTTACCGATTGGGTTTTATAGGATTTGGTCTTCATTCTTCAAATATTGACCTTACAAATTCGCGTTTATTGAACAATTTTAAATTCTCAGCTTGTTCGCCAAGACCTATATACTTCACAGGAATGCCGAATTCATGGCTTACTCCTATTACTACACCACCTTTAGCAGTGCCGTCAAGTTTGGTTACCGCTAAGGTATTTACAGTAGTTGCAGCGGTAAACTCCCTTGCTTGTTCAAAAGCATTTTGCCCTGTTGTGGCATCGATTACCAACAAAACCTCGTGGGGGGCATCTTCTCTAAATTTCTGAACCACACGTTTCATTTTGGCCAGTTCGTTCATCAGTCCTACTTTGTTGTGCAAACGCCCTGCTGTATCAATAATCACCACATCAGCTTCCATTTCAACTCCTTTTTTTACAGCATCGAATGCAACAGCAGATGGATCTGCATTCATACCGTGGCTTACAATTTCAACCCCTGTGCGGTCTTTCCAAATTCCCAATTGATCTACTGCAGCTGCCCTAAAGGTATCGGCAGCACCCAGAACTACTTTTTTCCCCTGTAATGAAAAATGGTGTGCCAGTTTACCAATGGTAGTGGTTTTGCCCACACCATTCACCCCTACTACCAAAATTACATAAGGCAAAGCAGTGTGTTGGGAAAGTGAAAAATCTTGTGCAACTGGAGCCTGAATATCGGGCAAAAGGTTCATCACTTCTTCCTCCATCATCAGGGTCAATTCTGACTGCTGAAGGTATTTGTCTTTTGCCACCCGGGCTTCAAGTCGTTTAATTATTTCAAAGGTGGTTTCCACCCCCACATCTGAAGTAATGAGGATTTCTTCTAAATCATCCAGGAAAGCGGTATCGACCTGACTGCGGCCTGCAAAAGCCCTTCCGATTCTACCCAGCAAAGATTTACGGGTAGATTCAAGGCCTTCTCGGGTAGAAATGGGCTCTTCCTTGGGTTTGTTGTCTTTTTTACCGAATAAGTTGAATATAGCCATGGGGAAAAAAAAACCCAGACACATTGGTCTGGGTTACAATATTAATGTGGTTTACTTATTTTTTGTTAAAGAAATCTTTAACCTCAGGTTCGGGAAGGATTTCTTCACGAAATGAGTATGCTCCAGTTTTTGGCGATTTAACAGCTTTAATTGCTTTGATATAAGCCAATCCACCTTCTTTTTTAAGCGTTGCTACTACTTTCTTTGCCATTATTTAATTTCTTTATGTACGGTTACTTTACGCATGTAAGGGTTGTACTTTTTAAGTTCAATCCTCTCAGCGGTATTTTTTTTGTTTTTGGTGGTGATGTAACGGCTCATGCCTGCTACTCCGCTACCTTTTTGTTCGGTGCATTCTAAAATCACTTGCACCCTGCTGCCCTTCTTTGCCATATCCTTTAAATCTTACCTTTTTTAAACAAGTTGTTAATGCAGGTAGTAATACCTTTTTTATCAATGGTCTTCATCGTAGAAGCCGCAACCTTTAAAGTAATCCACTCACCGGTTTCCGGTATGAAGAACTTTTTGGTCTGGAGATTTGGATAAAATCTACGCTTCGTCTTCTTGTTAGAATGCGATACGTTATTACCTTTCAACGCCTTTTTTCCTGTCAGATCACAAACTCGAGACATAATTTTTCGGGGTGCAAAGATAACAATAAAAAGTAAATGTAAAAATCAATTTTAGAAAAAAATTGGTCATTCTGCATCTTTTGTTCCCCAATTGCACCAAAAACCGACAAAAACCAGCACAACCAACACTCCAGATTGCCGTTCCAATATGCTTTCAAACAACATTGCTGCAGCCAAAGCTACCAAAATAGAAATTTGATAACTATTCTTATCATTAATGCCTTTCCAAATTCCCAAAACATAAAACACCAATAAAAGTGCAATTCCCAAAATTCCACTTTGAACGCCTACTTCTATATACTGATTGTGCGGATTGATTTGATTGTCGGCATCCAATCCTCCAGATTCTGCTGCATATGCCGATTTCATGGCTCGATGCACATTTCCAAGTCCATGGCCCATTAACGGAGCTTTCTGAATCACCTGCATTCCAGTGCCCCAAGCCACCCAGCGTTGGCCCAAACTTTTGTGGTTCAAATCCGTCCGATTTACAACCGCCTTAAAGTCCTGGTAAGAATTGGAAATCCTATTGCGTATAGATGGCACTGCAAATGCCAGTGCGACCACCAATATTGCAGCGGTGATCAGTTTCCACCTTTTTATTTGCCTTTCCCTATTGAAAATAACAGCAGCTGCCAAACCCAACCAAAAAGCCAAAATACCGGTGCGTGCACTTAATATATGGAGTGCGGCAAAAAGCACAACACCACAAACCGCTAGTGCTACCATCAACATCGAATGGGGCTGCGCTTTCCACTCCTTCCTTAAAAATAGCAGCAATACCAGTGCTGTGCACGATTGAATGAGACTGTATTCTATATGGTAAACCAAGGAAAACAAAGGCAGGGGTTTGCTCTCCACAATCATTTGGTTGTAAAACTGCAAGTGG
>JADYZD010000027.1 GCA_020853295.1 Bacteroidia bacterium
TAAGATGCCATTGAGGCCTATGCTTAATGCTGGCTGCCTATTAAAAGTAAGCTATTTACAGTAATTTCAATTATTCCAAATCCATATCGGAAATTGCCACAATTACCTCATTTCTTCTGCCAAACAATTGGTAAGGAGGATTGTAACCCAAAAAACGAAAATTACCGTGATATTTTATTCCTTTTTCTTTCAAATATTTTTCGAGTAAGGCCTTGTTTTTTTCAATATTAGCAGCACTTGCAAAGCCACCAAATCCAAGAACTGCCACATACTCGGGTGCGGCGGCCTGCAGCACAACTTCAGTATTATTGGGTTGCGGCAAATCGTCCATATTAAATTTTGAAGGCATTACAAAAGCCATTGATGACAAGGAGTCGCCTATTTCCATATGCACTGGAGAAGTCATGGGAATTTGCATTTTATCTCGGTTGCCTCCAAAAATATATTTTGCCAAATTTCTAAACCCAGAACTACCCAGGTCTCCATATGATTTTGATTTAGAGAATATTTTGGCCATCATCACTACAGGATAATATCGAATTTCAAACTCCTTTTCCACCCGAAATACTTTATAGTCTTGCGTTTCTGACTTCGCCGTAGACACGGAAATATAAATTTGAAGGATGAAAAATAGTATCAGAATTACTGCTACACTTATAATAAATATTTTCATGTTTATTCTTGATTATTTTAGATTTATTTTTTTGAGAACCCATTTTTGAATGGCACATTGACTGCATTTATTATGGCACTCCTACATCAAATTCTCCGAGTAGGGCATTGCCTTAACCTGCTTTTCCAATTTCAAGCAAATGCGTTTGGCAGATTTTCTAACCGCTTTTTTCAACTTGTTCGAAATGATGAATTGGTGGTCAATCAACACCCGATTCAAGGCCAATATTAGTTGGTCGTTCAGCACCCTATCGGTTCTTGAACTTACAGTTAGTGCTTTTTCTTCTTTTTTACTCATGGCATTATGATTGAATGTTTATCTTTGGTGCTAGGGATATTTTGGTCTTTATAGAGTTTGCAATGGCACATGCGTTCTCACTCATTTCCAATATTCGCTTTGCTTTTTCTTCATTCTGCGATGAGTGAATTAACAGTATTGGATTTAAGGTGATTTCACTAACGGCAAACTTTCCATCAATTTTTTCTATTTTACCTATAGCATTGCATTCAAAACTAATAAATTGAAGATTTGAATTGCCTGCAATGAGCAAGAAAGTTGACATTAAACAAGAATTTACAGCAGCCACAAATAAATGTTCTGGGGTCCACTTTTCCTTTATTCCATTGGGAAATTCTGGAGGAGTAACCACCTCAATTTTACTGTCAATAGCGGGTGAGCTTAAAACTCCCAATGTGGCTGTATTCCACAGTAAATTTACCTCGTAATAATGTACATCATTCATAACGCTTGTTTTGTGATTTTAATTTTAGTAATATCAAATCCTTTGTCTTTAATTCTAGCTACAATTTGCTGATAAGTTGCATCATCCATCTGAGCAGTACGACTCAATATCCACAAGTATTTTCTATTTGGGTGCCCCACAACTGCATAGGAGTAATCAGAGGCCAAATCAATAATCCAATATTTGCCTTTAAAAGGCCAAAAGAATTGTACTTTTAATTTTGCATTCCCACTATTTTCTTCTACAAAGGCCTTTCCTTTAATATACGATTCTCGGCCATCAATACTGTCTTTGTTGCACCTATTTTCTACAATTACATAGCCTTTATTGGTTAATGTATATTCTGCCGTTGTGCAGTTGCAGTTTTTCTGAAATCGTTGAGGGAATGAAGCTATTTCATACCATTTCCCAGCGTATTTTTTCAAATCAACATAGGGTACGGGTTGGAGTGTTTGTGTTGTAGAAGCTGAGGTTATCATGGTAAATAATAGTGCAAAAATGATGTAATATTTTTTCATGTGTTATTTATTCCTGTAATTTATTGCTCAATTTTCAATTTGGTATTTAATGGCCTCCGATGCTGTTTGCCATAAAAGCACAAATGGTAGAAGATTCATTCTTTCACCATTTATGGCAATATAATTTACATTGAAAATTCGTAATCAACCATTAATTCATTTTTAACATGCCAAATTCCTGGAGTATTCCATGCAATTCGATCTGCCTCATTTTTTTGATACCATGAATTTACAGTACCCGTTAATGTAACTGTTGTGCCAGTAACCGCAACATTAATAACACTGTCATCAAAAGACCAATTTCTTGCAATTGCATTTTCAACATCTTTCTTTTCAATTGCATCATGTATTTCAGATTTGATTTTAATATTGTTTTTTACACTTTTAACACCATTCAAATAATCCACTGCACTTTTAGCTGCCTCCCTCTGGTAATTCCAAGGCAACTCACCATCCAACGTAACTGTGCCATTTTCTACAGTTACTGTTACCTTATCATCGGGCACGGAATAGCTTGATTTCAAAGCTGTTAATGCTTCTTTTGCCACTTCTACATCGGTTTTGGTCCATCGGCTTGGACTTTGAACTTCAATATTCTCCACCAAGGCTCTAACACCTATTACTTTTTTGGTGGCGCTTTCAGCTTCCAATTTCTTGGCATAGCTGTCCACCACACCGGTTAAAGAAACAATACCATCTTTTGCAGTAACACCAATTTCTGCTGCATTCAATAGGGGTTCCCATTTAATGGCGTTTTGAACGTCTGTTTGTAATTCTGAATTGTTTTTCATTGTTTGTTTTTATGAATTATGAAAAGAGTTTCATAACAACACAAAGGTGCCTATCTGAGCATGGAAAACCTTACACAATAAATGGAATAAGTTACACTATTGGGATATGGGATGGTGCAGATTTCGTATCCAGAACCTAAGGCTATTTCATGGACTTTATGCACCAATTACCACTTGGAAAAATTGAATTGAGGACGGGAAATACATTTTTAAATTTTGAAGATTTCAAAAGTTGCATAGCGGCACAACAGTGTTACAGATATGTTACACAAAATTGATACCTGTCTGTAACCTCAAAATTTTTTACCTTAAATTGCAAGCGTGAAAATGGATCAATTGGAACATTGTAAGAACTGCGGGCAACAGGTGCTAGGCAAATACTGCGCTGCCTGTGGCCAAAAAGTTTACAAGGAAAGTGACAAGTCCTTTAAGGCCATTTTGCATGAAATATTGCATTTTCTCACCCACTTTGAGGGCACCATATTCACCAGCCTAAAAACCATATACTCCAAACCCGGCCAATACTCTCTTGATTATTCGAATGGAATTCGAAAACGGTATTTCAAGCCTGTATCCCTTTTTCTCTTAATTGTAATCCTGTATTTGTTATTCCCTGTTTTGAAAGGATTGAATTTGGAGTTAAAGGCATTTATGCGTGATTCAAAAACAGAAACCTATTTTTCCAAATCCATTGAACACAAACTCAGTCAAACCCAGCTAAGCATGACTGCACTGGAAGATAAGTACCAGCACCTGTCTGAAAAAACCTCTAAACTGCTGTTATTGTTGTTAATTCCCCTATCCGCAATAGTGCTATTTGCCATACACTTTAGATCCAAAAAATACGCCTTTGATTATTTTATTTTGGCCACTGAATTAAATGTATTTTTTCTACTGACATTTTATTTGATCATGCCTTTGATCTTCTACCTACTCCATTGGATTTCTGGTGGGTTGAAGTTTGCTTGGACGGAAGAAATCATGGTGATAATCGTAATGGTACTATTTATTTCATACACCACCTTGGCATTTAAAAAACACTTTCAGAAGAAATTATGGTTATCTGCATTCACTGCAACCCTTTTTTGCATGGTACACCTGTTTTTTATTGTAACCTTTTACCGTTACATATTGTTTAGCACCACCATGTGGTTCATTCACTAAAACAGATTTGAGAAGGTTTTAAACCTATTTATTTATCGGGTTCCATGCCGATGTATTTAAACAATTCGGCACGGGTAGCGGGATCATTAAATTTACCAGAATAACTTGCTGTTACAGTTGCGCTGCTGGTATCTTTAATACCCCTGCTGGCAACACATAGGTGTTTTGCATCCAACACCACTGCCACATCATCTGTTTGCAAAACTGCTTTTAGTTCTTTGGCAATTTCAACAGTAAGCCTTTCTTGGACTTGGGGGCGTTTGGAATAATAATCCACTATGCGATTGAGCTTGGAAAGGCCAATTACCTTACCGCTGCTGATATAAGCCAGATGGGCTTTGCCGTATATGGGCACAAAATGGTGTTCGCAGGTACTGAAAAAACTAATGTCCTTTTCCACCAGCATTTCCTGGTATTTGAAATTGTTTTCAAACAAGGTAGGTGCGGGTTTGTTTTCAGGGCTAAGGCCCTTAAACTGCTCTTTAATATACATTTTCGCCACGCGGTAAGGCGTACCTGAAAGGCTTTCATCGGTTAAATCAAGTCCCATAATGTGCATGATTTCTTTAAAATGTTTGGCGATGAGTTCAATTTTTAAATCATCATCCATTTCAAAAGCATCCACACGCAAAGGGATATTGAGTTTGCTACCTTGGTGCTCATCACCTAAGGATTCAATTTCACTGATGGTTTTATTATCCATTAAATTCGATGTAATTTCTTGGGGTTTCGTACAATCTCACCTGCAACTCGTATTGTTCAGGCAATCGTTTTTTCAATTTGTTCCATATCACAACACCAATATTTTCGGCTGTTGGGTTTAGGTTTTTAAATTCTTCAGTATCTAAGTTGAGGTTGCGGTGGTCAAATTTGCTAGAAACCTCTTCTTCAATAATCTGTTTTAGCACTTTCATATCGATTACATAACCGGTAACTGGATCTACTTCTCCAGTAACTTTTACATGCAATTCATAGTTATGTCCATGAAAAGAGGGATTGTTGCAAAGCCCAAATACCCTTTGGTTTTCCGCCTCAGACCATTCGGGCACATGCAACCGATGCGCAGAATTGAAGTGGGCGGTTCTATATACAGATACTTTGGGATTCATTTTTTAGATACAAGCAAAAACAATGCTAAGAAAACCATTCTAAGTGAAAATAGTTTAGAAAACTTAGGAAAATAAATTGTAGCGTTTCATTCAACAATGTATTCCTACAAAAAATGAAATGACAAAGGGAAAACAAAATATGTAGCGGTAATTTGGATACTTATTAAGATAATTGCATTAGATAAGCCTCATGCAACTGAAAATTCGGATTCTGAGTTTGGCACTATTACCAGCAAGTATTATTGCTCAGGTGCCTGAGAACCTAAAATTGGGATTGTATGGCCGCACTGAACAAAACATTTACCGGTAGTATGGTGGTTTGGGTTTGGGCAATTTTTTCACACAACGCACCAGCAGCGGCTACTCAGCAGGTATTGTGGCCCATGCATCGGTGAATTATTTATTCAATGCCGGCACCAGTTTTGGCTTGGCTGAGGCTTCATATCAGCCGGATTTCAAATACAACGATTTGAACAATACACTTTGGAATACCCGTTTGCGCTTGTGGCAGTGGGATTTATGGGGTGAGTTAAAATTGGGAACTAATGAAAGTAGAGGTGCCCGAATTCTGCTGGGCTTCGAAACCATGTCGGTACAGTACAAAAGAGAATTGTGGCAATTTGAACAAAAAGAAAAATTCAGTTGGCCGCAAAACAGGATAATGCCCCGACTGGGTTTGGGATATGAATTGGATATAAAAAAGAAATGGACGGTTCATCCTTCAGCTGGAATGCGGTTTGCCTTAACCAACAAAATGGGCTACGATTATATTTTTAACCAATTCTATGCAGGTGTGAGTGTGATGTATAGGGTGAAGTCTTGGTGAACAACTTGCAAGTTTATGTGGGAAAACAGACTTACAAGTTTTTCTAATTTTGCACCGAAATGAAATTTTTTATTGATACCGCCAATCTGGATCAGATTCGCGAAGCCAATGAGTTAGGTATTCTCGACGGTGTTACCACCAATCCTTCATTGATGGCGAAGGAAGGCATCACCGGTCAAGAGAACATATTAAAGCACTACCAAAACATTTGCAACATTGTAGATGGCGATGTAAGCGCAGAAGTGATTTCTACCGATTTTAAAGGTATGGTAGAAGAAGGCGAACGCTTGGCCGCGCTTCATTCAAACATTGTGGTAAAAGTACCCATGATTGTTGATGGGATAAAAGCCATTTCATATTTTACCGAAAAAGGAATTCGCACCAATTGTACCTTGGTTTTTTCTCCTGGTCAGGCCATTTTGGCCGCAAAAGCAGGCGCTACTTACCTAAGTCCTTTCATCGGCAGAATTGATGATTCAAGCTGGGATGGGATGGAATTGATTCAACAAGTGGCTGAAATCTATGCAGTGCAGGGTTATGAAACCCAAATTTTAGCTGCGAGCATTCGCAATCCTTTGCATATTGTAAAATGTGCTCAATACGGCGCAGATGTGGTAACTTGTCCATTGAGTGCCATTATGGGATTGTTTAAACACCCATTAACCGATATTGGTCTGGCCCAATTCTTAGCGGATTACAATAAGGCGAACGCCTAAAAATAATACAACACATAAAAAAAGGCGCAAATGGCGCCTTTTTTATTCAACCATAGACAAGAGATTTCTTAAACTATTAAGATAACATTACAACCTAATCATATGGGGGTTTTACAATGTGCCTCGGGTTTGACACATATTTTGCTCAAAATTTAGTGACGTTTATCCCTATCCATTATGGATCAGATTCTCGTTATTGCGTTTGTCACATATTTTGCAGCTAACGCCGGCAAAATATCCGCCAAACACCTCTTAAAGTATTCCGTTGTTAAAAATATTCAACCCCTCTGGGGTTGTGGATTTCCGACATGGTAATGAGTTCCAAATCAGTCGGGTGAGGAAAAAAACGCGCAAATAAAACCCAATGCTCTACAGACTCCAGAGGAGTCAATCACTCAATAGTAGATTACAATGCAAACCGCCAACCCCAGAGGGGTTGTTCATTTCAAACCGTGTTTTTTAAGCATTAAAAGTAGCATCAATATTGCTCTTTCTCATTGGGGAAATCACCCGACTTTACATCTTTAATGTAGTGTTGCACAGCCTCTGTCATGATTTCATACAAATCGGCGTATTTGCGCAAAAAGCGGGGCTTAAACTCATTGTTGATGCCCAACATGTCGTGGCTCACCAATACTTGTCCATCCACATGCATGCCAGCTCCAATGCCAATTACCGGAATGGAAACGGATTCCGCAACGATTTTTGCCAATCCCGATGGGATTTTTTCCAAAACCAAGGCAAAACAGCCTGCTTCTTCTAGCATTTTGCTGTCGTGTATGAGTTTTTCTGCCTCCCAATTTTCAGTGGCCCGCACAGCATAGGTGCCAAACTTATAAATGCTCTGAGGTGTAAGACCCAAATGTCCCATTACCGGCACACCTGCCGTAAGTATGCGTTTGATACTTTCCAATATTTCCTCACCACCCTCCATTTTAACGGCATGGGCACCACTTTCCTTCATAATTCTGATGGTGCTGATTAAGGCTTCTTTACTATTGCCTTGGTAACTTCCAAATGGCAAATCTACCACCACAAGTGACCGTTCTACCCCGCGAACCACGCTGCTTGCATGGTAAATCATTTGATCTAGGGTAATGGGCAAGGTGGTTTCATGGCCTGCCATTACATTGCTGGCACTATCCCCTACCAATATCACGTCTATGCCTGCTGCATCAATGATTTTGGCCATGGAAAAATCATAAGCAGTAAGCATGCTTATTTTTACCCCCTTTTGCTTCATTTCATGCAGCACATGGGTGGTAACCCGCTTTATTTCTTTGGTGGTACTCAAGGTATTTGGTTATTCGTCGAACAATATGGCATCGCCCTGTTGCTGCTTCGGTTGTTTTTTTCTACCGCTGCCATTGCCTGAACGTTTGTTGCATTGTGTAAGGGCATCATCGAGCAAGGTTACTTTTTCTTCAAGTTCGGCAATAATGCTATCCTTCTCTAACAGTCGTTGCATTAAAATGATTTTCTCATTTCGCAATTCATCGTTTTCTGCATTGCGTTGGTTGAGCAAATTCTGCAAATCTGCTTTTTCTTGCTTGGTTTGCTCTAGGATTGAATTGAGCTGTTTTACCTGGGACTGTAATCCTTCTATTTGTTTTTTCTGCTCTGCAGTTAAATTGCTCAGGTTGATAATAATATCCCCGTTCTCGTTCTGTGTAATTAACCTTTTAAACTCTTCCAGTTCTTTTAATTTGGAATTTAAAATGTAATTCTCCGATTTGAGGGTTTCCAATTCACGGTTGCAAGCAATCAGTCGGTTTTCCAAATCGGCTTTTTGCCTCAAAATATTGGAATCTGCAATTGACCTGCCATTCATGCCCCTCACTTCATTTTCAAGTTCAAGTATTCTTTTGTCCTTCTTATTGATGGTTTCTTTAAGCTTAACAATTACTTGCGAAAGGGTTTTCTCTTCATCAATACTACCGGGCTTGGGGCTATCATCTCCTACATGGTCATCATCGGTTTTTACAACAAATCTATGAAAGACCGCCATACTGTTGGCACCGATATACAATCCAATTTGACCCCTTGAATATTCAATTTCAGTAAAAGAAGTTATGTATTTATCGTTGATATACAGGTCGTAAATTTTATCGTAGGTTCTAAGCATTACAGTGTTTTCGGAGGATGTAATGGCTTTTTTGCCTTTCATCCAACCATCACCTTCGCCAGAAATGGGCACCAACCTATTGTTGAATGCACGCATAATGCGGTATTGCTTTTTCTTGTTAATTTCAATAAGTACAGCTCCGGTTCCATCATCCTGGGCTTGTAGTACCAAACCTGCACTTTGATTTTTACCGCCTTTTGAATTGAAGGTAAAATTCACAGAAGTTTCAAAAACAGAATACTCTTGTTTCTTTTGAGGAAATATAAAAAATCCTGATTTTTCATTCTTTCTCCAAGTTTGAAAACCCTGTGTTAAGCCTATAAAACTATTGTCGGAATTCGACTGTTGATCCCATTTGTTATTCAGGTTTGTAAAGTCCTCATCTACCAACAAGCGGTTAAATTCCTTGGTTACCTGTTGTGTATGCGCTGGGTAAAAAAATACCAAAAGTGCGAGAAGGCAGGTAAAATGTTTCATATTTGCGGGTACAAAGCGACAAAATTAGACCAAAAAATCCAGTTTCAGCCATTTTATGTTTCGTTTAAAGCCCATTTGTTTATTCTTTTTGCCAGTATTGGCACTGTTCTCATGTGGAAATGAGGTTCCTATTAATGCGGAATGGAAAGAGACCATTATTGTTTATGGTTTGCTCGACCCCGCCGATTCTGTGCAATATTTTAGAATAGAAAAGGCATACTTGGATGGAAAAACCAGCGCTTTGGTTACCGCCAAAATCACAGATTCTCTTATTTTAGACCCAGCATCTGTGGTCTTGTTCCGGGCCGACGACACCAACAATAAAATAGTATTGCAACGCGTTTGGAACGTTAAAAAAGACTCTGGAATTTTTGGCAACGATAAAAATGCCCTTTACAAAACCGCAGTACCCATAGCTGCCGACAAGGAATATGTTGTAGAAGCCAGAAGCCTTAAAACTGGGCAACGGGTATGGGCGCAAACCCGCACTATAGCACCAGCACAAATAACCGGCCCTGTAAAATCGAATGCCAACGTTTTTAGTATTGGTGGTGAATTCATTGCCTTTGAGTGGTTACCCAAAGCCAATAGCTACAATTATGATGTAAAAATGGAAGTGGTTTACGACGAGTTTTTAAAAACAGACACCAGCAATAAGGTGAGAAAAACTGCCCGTTGGAATGTATTGAGCAATTGGTTTGTTGAACCCAATAAAATTGCCATTGCACGGGTTCCCCGATTGGCATTTTTACAATTTTTATCCAGTAGCATTTCTGCAGATTCTGTAACCAACAGAAGGATTCTGTATGCGAATTTCCTTTACTATGGTGGCAATCAAACTTTATCGGACTACATCAGTGTGAACCAACCTTCTATAGGAATCGTTCAAAAAACGGCAGAATACACCAATATTAATGGAGGATATGGGATTTTTGCCAGTCGCTGTTTTCAACCCATCCGTGGAGTGAAGTTTTCTGGCAGTTCTATTAATTTCTTGCGCAACAATATTGAGACATACAGGCTGCATTTTGTGCCCTAGCTTGCAGTTTTGACATCTAAATACTGACAATTCGTCAGAATACCTATAGGGAATGCATGTTGGCACTTCAATTGCCAAAGTTTGCCAAACAAGAATCATGAGTAAAATCATAGGAATAGATTTAGGAACAACAAACAGTTGTGTGGCTGTATTAGAAGGCAATGAACCGGTGGTTATTGCAAACAGCGAAGGCCGTCGCACCACTCCTTCTATTGTGGCTTTTTTAGACAATGGAAATGGTGAGAGAAAAGTAGGAGATCCTGCAAAACGCCAGGCCATTACCAATCCAATGCACACCGTGCAATCTATAAAAAGATTCATGGGTGAAAAATTTAGCAAAGTAGGGAAAGAAATAGACCGTATGCCCTACGAAGTGGTGAAAGGCGACAATGATACCCAAAGGGTAAAAATTGGCGACAGAAGCTACACTCCACAGGAAATTAGCGCCATGGTTCTTCAAAAAATGAAGAAAACTGCCGAAGATTTCTTGGGCCAGGAAGTTACCAGGGCGGTAATTACAGTACCTGCATATTTTAATGATGCCCAACGCCAAGCAACAAAAGAAGCCGGAGAAATTGCCGGATTAAAAGTAGAACGAATTATCAATGAACCTACTGCTGCTGCTTTGGCTTATGGCTTAGACAAAACACATAGAGATATGAAAATTGCGGTGTACGACCTTGGTGGTGGTACATTCGACGTTTCTATTCTAGAATTGGGTGATGGGGTATTTGAAGTAAAATCCACCAATGGTGATACCCATTTGGGTGGTGACGATTTTGACCAAGTCATTATTGATTGGTTGGCAGATGAATTTTTGGGTGAAGAGAACATGGACTTGCGCAAAGATCCCATGGCTTTGCAACGCTTAAAAGAAGCTGCAGAGAAAGCGAAAATAGAACTTTCTAGCAGTATGGAAACCGACATTAATTTGCCTTACATCACTGTGAAGGACAATGTTCCCAAGCATTTGGTTCGTAAAATGAGCCGTAGCAAGTTTGAACAATTGGCGGCAAGCCTTATACAACGCACTTTGGAGCCATGCAAAAAGGCGCTTAAAGATGCTGGAATGACTTCCTCTGATGTGAATGAAGTGATATTGGTAGGTGGTTCTACGCGTATTCCCGCTATTCAAAAATTGGTAGAAGATTTCTTTGGCAAAGCACCAAGCAAAGGTGTAAACCCCGATGAGGTTGTGGCCATTGGAGCTGCCATTCAAGGTGGGGTATTGACCGGTGAAGTGAAAGATATTTTGTTGTTGGATGTTACGCCTTTGTCTTTGGGTATTGAAACCATGGGTGGCGTAATGACCCGCATGATTGAAAGCAACACCACTATTCCTACCAAGAAAACAGAAACTTACAGCACTGCAAGCGACAACCAACCTTCTGTAGAAATACACATCATACAAGGTGAACGCCCCATGGCAGCTGACAACAAAACCATAGGTAGGTTTATCCTTGATAGCATTCCTCCTGCTCCCCGCGGTGTGCCTCAAATTGAAGTAACATTTGATATTGACGCCAACGGTATTTTGAGTGTACATGCCAAAGACAAAGCCACTGGAAAAGAACAAAAAATCAGGATTGAGGCCAGCAGCGGCTTGAGTAAAGAAGAAATTGAAAAGATGAAGCAAGAAGCGCAAGCCAATGCTGAATCGGATCAAAAACGCAAAGAAGAAGTTGAAAAACTCAATGCTGCAGATGCCATGGTTTTTAGCACCGAAAAACAACTAAAAGAGTACGGCGATAAAATTCCTGAAGAGAAGAAAAAAGCCATTGAAGATGCACTGGATGTTTTGAAAAAAGCCATTGAAACCAAAGATTTGGCACAAATTGAAACAGCAAGCGAAGGCTTGAACACTGCATGGCAAGCGGCTAGCGAAGACATGTACAAAGCCACACAAGAAGCGCCTCCTACGAATGAAGGACCACAAGCCGAAGGCAGCAATGCCAACGACAGCAAAGTGGAAGATGTGGACTTTGAAGAAGTTAAATAAGCATTAGGCTTTAAATAAAAAAGAGCAGGTCGTTTGACCTGCTCTTTTTTATATGTTCTCGTTGGTTTTGTTAAAACCCATCTCACTCCACCGCCAATTTCATTCCCCTGGTTTCGCCTGTTTCCATTATTTTAGCATATACAAAATAAATTCCTGGCGCCAATTCGGAAATATCTATATGCTCTTGTTCATTTTGCTCTGTTTTTAACCACAAACGGCCCCTACTGTCGTATATCTTTACTTCTACATTGCCATAGTAAAAAGGGATAGCTACACGCAATTTGTCTTTTGCCGGATTGGGCTGTAACATGGCAACTGCTTCCTTTTCTTTAAATTGTGGTTGGTTGTAAATTTTGCCCATACTGTCCGTTTTAAA
>JADYZD010000028.1 GCA_020853295.1 Bacteroidia bacterium
TGGACCAAAAGGCAAGTCGCTTTAATGCTACCCCAGCTCTCTTGGATTTTACTGCTTCACAACCGAATTGACGCAAAGCTAATTCAGTGTTCAGCTGCGTAAAATCCAATTCACCCGCAACCACCCCGCCAAAGCGACGGGCCACCGCACGCTGCGCTTCTTTCATGTTTGTGATGGGGATTTGACTTTTCGTTTTTGAGAAATTACAATATGAGTGAGTGATTTGAATGAGTGCTGTTGCCAATTAAAGTGAATTTCCAATTTAGGAATAATTCCTTTCAATTAGGGACAAATTTTATCCTTTCGAGATTCTTGAATCAACTCAGTATTGTTTATTTAGGTTTATTCGTTTTTAGATTATTCACAGAATCTACATATTTTTTAAAAACATCGTGCCCAACAATATGTTCATGCTGGGTCTTAACATCTTCAATACAACCTATTTGTTGATTTGTCACTTTAGGCGATTTGAGAATTTCTCTTTCCAACTCCAATATTCTGTCAATACCATAAAGATAATATTCAGAAAGGTAAATATAACGATACAAGAAATACCCCTGGACTTCATTTGAAGGTTTGACATCTTTACATGCCCAAAGTATATATTGAAAATCTCGAGAAGCACTTAATGAATCTTTAAGTGTAATATAATTCTCCCCTCTCATAAAGTGATTCGTTATATGGGTTGAGTCAAACTTCAATAATTGATTATATGTAGACACCAACCCTTTGTAGTCATACTCGTGAGATTGGACTTTATGCAGGAACATATAACAATCAAAACAATTAGAGTCGCATTCAATAGCTTTATTTATATATAGCAACACCTTATCATGAGTCTTTTTACATTTTTCTTTATAATCGGGTTCATATATATTGGGTTCAAACGCAAAAGTCTGTTTTGCTATGTTCAAATTCTCCTTTGCACACCTGCGCTTACAACTGTGCAACAATGAAAACAAAATAACTACTAATACAACTCTCTTCATTTAATTTACAATTTGACTCTTGAAATTTGCCATTAATTCATTTTTTTTTAACCAACCCGTCTAGCTCTTATAAAAGCTGCTTGGGAATAAATTGATGTTTTATTTTTCAAAATTGTGTCCATAATGGATAAGTTAAAAAATACACATCACTTGTATAAAATTTAGACGTTATTTTATATTGACCCATTTTCAATTTTTTCCATAAATTTACGATATGCGAATAATTTGTCTTCTCTATGGATTTAGGCAAATCCAAATTAATATCCAACTTAAACTGGAATAATTCATTAGGGCTAACATGGTAGTCATATTTGTAAACAACTTTTTCCTTATAATTTAGAGCAAACACAGGCATTCCCGTTTCAGAAAGGAAAAATATATTCTCAATACTGCTGGAATTAAATACCTTTTTTCCCCTAGATTGGTTAAAGCATACAAAAATAGAGTCCTTAATATCTATGAGTACTTTAGTGCCTTCTGAACTTGTTTTAAATAATACATAATTATTGTTCTGAAATACCAATTCATCTACACCCAATATTTTGTTCTTATAGCCCAGAACACAAGTATATCCGACATCCTCCATTTTTGAAATATCCGTAAACTCTAAAAATTTAATGTTATCATATTTATTCATACAATTTTTAAAATTGATGCCTACAAATCCCCAAAAGGATATCACTATTAATATGATTAAGGCAAATGTTGAAAAAATAAAGACTTTCATAAATTGATTTTTATCGAATTTACAAAAAAGGCCGAAATTTACAAAAAATCGTGTAGTTTAATTCGATATGGTCTCGACACAGCCGTGTTATGACTTTCAACTATAAACTATTAAGTATAAACTATCAACGACAAACTGTCAACTATCAACTGTCAACTATAAACTATAAACTATTAACTATAAACCCGCCCCTTACGGGTTCGGGCAGGCTATAAACTACTAATGCACCCTATCTCCACGCATTTCCAAATTGGCAAGGATTTCGGCTTCGCCATCTAAAAAGGATTGCCAGCGTGTTTTTACATAGTCTTCATCGGCATATTCTTTTGCCAAATCCAAAAACATGCGGTAATGCCCCGCTTCACTCACCATGAATTCGTGGTAAAATTCGCGCAAATCCGGATCGGAACAGTATAAAGTAAGCAGGCGGAAACGTTCGCAACTGCGGGCCTCTATCATGGCGCCCAACAACAATTCTTCCACAATTTGCTGGTTTCTGCTGCCGCCTTTTTGCTGCAAACCATGGAGTTTTACCACATAGGCATCGCTGCGTTTGGGACCCATTTTGATGCCCCTTTTTTCCATTTCTTTCAGCACTTTTCTAAAATGCCCCCACTCTTCTGCCACCAAAGGTGCTATTTCCTGCAGAATGCGTTCTTCTTCGGAGTAACGAACAATGAGTGAAATGCCGTTGGTGGCGGCTTTTTGTTCGCAAAATGCATGGTCTATTAATATTTCGTCAATGGATTTTTCTGCGATATTTACCCAACGCGGGTCGGTGGCCAGTTTCAGGCCCAACATCCTCACACCGCCATCAGTATCCTGGCTCATTCGGCCTCCATTTTTTCTACCCTACGTTCATGCCTTCCGCCTTCAAAAGTGGCTTCCAAAAAAGCATCGGCAATTTTAAAGCCTTTGGCTTTGCTCACAAAACGCGCTGGAATGCACACAATATTGGCATTGTTGTGCTGCCGTGCCAATGCTGCCACTTCTTCTTCCCAGGCCAGTGCAGCACGAATGCCTTTGTGTTTGTTGGCCGTCATACACACTCCATTGCCGCTGCCACAAATGAGAATGCCCAATTCGTTTTCACCTGAAGCTACGCTTTGCGACACTGGGTGGGCAAAATCGGGGTAATCCACACTGTCGGCACTATCCGGACCAAAGTCTTGAATTTCGTAACCTTTTTCAAGGAGATACACGAGCAAATCATTTTTTAATTTAAACCCTGCGTG
The DNA here is from genome assembly GCA_020853295.1 of Bacteroidia bacterium. Taxonomy (GTDB): domain Bacteria; phylum Bacteroidota; class Bacteroidia; order NS11-12g; family UBA955; genus JAGXTF01. The sequence continues at coordinate 2,952 of JADYZD010000028.1, forward strand.
GTCCGAACCGATGGCAATATTCATGCAGCAAATTTAGCTTTTAAGCCCAACTTCTATTGCAAGGTGTAGAGATTGTGCAAAGATTAGCGATACCCGCTGCAACGGCCTGTGTAGCTTATTTATCGGCCAATTCTTCAGCAGCCTTGCGCTTTTCCACCCTTTTGGCAATAACGATTCCTATGATATAGAGTGCCATTAAGGGAATACCCAATAACAATTGGCTAAAGATATCGGGTGAAGGGGTAGCAATACCGGCTATGATAAAAATACCGATGGCAGCATAGCGCCAGTATTTTTTTAGAAATTCAGAATTTACAAGCCCGATTCTGGCAAGGATATAAATGAGCACTGGAAGTTCGAAAACCAAACCTGTAGACAGGCTCATAAAAGTAACAAAACCCACAATGCTGTTAATGGTAATCAGGTTTTTAACATTGGGACTCAATTGGTAATTGAGCAAGAAATTGCTGGCCAGCGGCACCAATAAGAAATAGGCAAAAGCGACGCCTGTAAAGAACAACAAGCTTACGATGAACAAGGACCTGCGCGTTTTTTTAATCTCGCGTTGGCTCAGTGCTGGCTTCACAAAGCCCCAAATTTGACCGATAATAATGGGAAATACAACAATTACAGCCGCCACCATGCTGATTTTAAATGCAGAAATAAACTGTCCTTGAATTTGGGTGCTGATGCCTTCCATTTGAGGAGGGGTCCAACACAAATTATCGGTACCGGTGATGAATTTGCCTGCCGAACAAAAGAAACGGTATCCCCAAAAGTCCTTTTTGAACGGACCCATGATGATGAATTCAAAAATATCCTGCACAAACACAAAAACCACAATCATGGCTACAAAGAGCAGGATGGCCACCCTAAATAGGCGCTTTCTCAGTTCATCAATATGATCGAAAAAGCCCATGTTTTTTTCATAGGGAAACACCTGATCAGGCTGGTCTAATGGCATGGGTTATGGTTTTGTTAAGATTGCGGCAAAGATAATAGCAGTGTAAGGAATTGGAAAGAAATTCTAAACGTGCAAAACAAAACCTCAATTCCCCCTTAACAACATCAACGTGCCTTTTTCCTCTCTTACCATTTTGGAAGTGGTGTTGATTTTAAGTACATACACATACATTCCTTCGGGGACTCTATTGTTCTTATACATCCCATCCCATCCCTGATTTTCACCTATAAAAATGAGCAATCCATGTCGGTTGTATATATAAAGTGTATAGCTGTCTACCCCGCTAAATTCAGGCTTAAATACTGGGTTCAAATTATCCAAACCCGGAGTAAAGGCATTGGGCAGCCATAGTTGATAGTCATCATAAATTCTTATGGTTCCAGTATTTGTATCACTGCAACCAAATTGGTTGATTGCTATTAAGCTTACGATATGAACTCCAGATTCAGGAATGGTTACTTTGGGATTTGCGGCTGTGCTGTTTCCGAATTTGCCAAAATTCCAATTAAACCGGGTGGCACCTGTGCTGGAATTTACAAA
>JADYZD010000029.1 GCA_020853295.1 Bacteroidia bacterium
ATAATTCCACCGCCCAAAAACAACCTCCAAAGATGCTTGTGGCCAGTGAGGTCTTCTAGAATGATGCCAATGAAATACAGCCATAACATATTGCCCAGCAAATGCCAAAAGCCACCATGCATAAAAATATAGGAAACTATTGAGAATGGCTGATAGATCAATAAGCCAAGGTTAGAGGTCAATTTAAAGAAATTTAAAAACCGCACACCTTGCGGAAATATGTTCAGTAATGAGGAAAGAATGAAAACATAGGTACACAGGAGTATAATGTTTACCAGTGCGCTATTGTTGCGCGAAATCGGATTCCATTCGATATTTCCGAAAGGGGATGCCATTTAATTCCAGTTTCTGTTGATCTTATTCCATGCCCACAATTTCACAATGATAAATCCGGTTAATGCCCCACCCAAATGCGCAAAATGTGCTATTGGATCCCAATTAAAGTTGCCTGTTGCGCCAATTACATCCAGCAAAAGAATTACTGGTATGATGTATTTTGCTTTAACAGGGTAAGGGATGAACAAAAATATCAACCTTTCGTTTGGATAATAATAAACAAATGCAATTAAAATTCCATACAATGCGCCACTGGCTCCCACCATTGGGCCATAGCCTTTTATCCTATCAGCCACTTCCGGCAACAGGTTTAAAACCCCTTCATGTAATGGGAAAAATGAACCCGTATTGCTATAAATAAATATAGCTACACTTATAAAATGAACCAACACTGCGCCCAAACCACTGATAAAAAATAGGGAAATAAATTTCTTGGTTCCCAATTTCATTTCCATGATTACACCAAAGGAATACAGCGCAATTCCATTAAATAACAGATGGGTTAAACCACCATGCATAAACATGTGGGTAATGAGCTGCCATGGGCGAAAATGTGCACTGTCTGGATAATACAATGCCAAATGTTCCATAACATCAAATCCCACATTGGGCAAGGCATACTTTGCCACCTCAAACAGAATGATTAGGATGAGCAAATTGCGCAGGCCTGGTGGAATATTGTTCAACATCTTATCTTTTTTTAAATACCTCTTGTATGAAATCTATACCAATTTTCATTGCAACCGGCTTATTTCTAAAGGGCACCAATGGGTCGGGAAGGGCAAACATACTACCAACAAGGGCTTCGAGGTTTTTTTTGTCGGAAAATGAAAGGTTTCGGTTGGTTGCCTGGCGTGCAAGCGACAATGCCAATCTGTCGTGTTTGCTGTTTTTCAAATCACCCTGGGCCAATTCATAATCTTCCAGCATTTTCTCAATTACACCCGCTTCATTGGATTCATGCAGCTCAGGAGGAAGCCCATTAATGATGACTGAATTGCCTCCAAAATGGTCCATATTGAATCCCAAATTCTGAAAATCTTGCTTTAATTCCAAGAACATTTGAATTCGGGCTGGGTTTAAGTCAGCTGTGCGCGGGAATAACAATTGTTGGCTCACACCCTTTTGTTTCACAAGCCTATCACTAAATGTGTGAAAATAAACTTTTTCTTGCGCCGTAAACGGATCAATAAAGAACATTTCATCATTGATTTTGGCAATAATAAACTTGTTTTTGAGTGAAAATATTTCCTGTATGCGCACTTCATGCGATTGGGGAATGAGGTTCTCCTGTTTGGGTCTTAGGTCTCCAATTTCCGAAATTTCATCAACCGGGCCCAAAATCCGAGCCCAATCCTGATTTCCTTGTCTTTTTTGCATATCCCCTGAGAACGGATTGTACTTGGGAACATGCCCTGCATCATGATTCAGTGCATTTCGGTTCCATTCGCGGCTATCTGGCAATCCTTTATCCAAAAAGTCTTCCAATCCACCCAACCCAAAAAGTTCCGAGCCAGGTTGAACGATGTGCATACCAAGGGCCTTTCTTACAGCTGCTTTCAGAATATTGTAAATATGCCTTTCATCCTCAAATTTAACTTCGGTTTTTGTAGGATGAACATTCACGTCAACCTTTGATGGGTCGATGCTTAAATTCAAAACAAATAGCGGGTAGGCGCCATTTTCTATGGTACCTTCAAATGCGGATTGAACAGCATGGTTGAAATATGGACTTCGAATGAACCTTCCATTAACAAAGAAAAATTGATCACCTCTGGTTTTTCGGGCCATTTCTGGCACCCCAATAAACCCCTCAATCCCAATAATTTCAGTTTGTTCCAGCACATCCAGTAAAGTTTTTTTAACCCCCAAAACTTCTCTAATTCTATCTTCTAAGCTGCCCGGTCTTAAATTATACGTTTCACTTTCATTGTTGTAAAATTTAAAAGCCACTTCAGGATGGGCCAATGTTTGGCGCTGAAACTCCTCCATGATGTGTTTGCTTTCAACGGCAATCGATTTTAGAAAATTGCGGCGGGCGGGTATATTAAAAAAGAGGTTTCTAATGGCAATGGAGGTTCCAACTGGGGCAGATATATACTCTTGTTCCATTACCTTACTACCCTCAATTCGGATAAGTGTGGCAGCATCTGCATCTTTGCGTCGGGTTTTTAACTCCACTTGTGCAACTGC
>JADYZD010000030.1 GCA_020853295.1 Bacteroidia bacterium
GATTGAGCAGCATTTTGGATTTACGGATGAAAGAAGGAAATAAGAAAAGAATTTCTGGAAGCGGAGGTATTGGAATTTTAAGTTCACGCCTTACTTTGGAAGGTCCCTTGTTAAAGGATAAGGCATCCTTTATTATCTCAGGACGCCGCACTTATATCGATCAAGTTTTTAAAACTGTGGGTTTAAAATTGCCATATTACTTTTATGATATGAATGCCAAATTTACTTGGCAGTTGAGCAATAAAGACAAACTGTTTTATACCTTTTATTTGGGCAATGATGTACTTAGCGAAAAATCGCAACAAACCACAGATAGCGGGGATGTATTGGGTGTAAAATTTGGATTTCAATTGGGAAATATCACAAACACATTAAGGCTTAACCATGTTTGGAGTCCGAAACTGTTTAGCAATACCAGTTTAATTTATACCCGATTTAGGTATGCAGTGGAAGGGGAATTTGGCAGCAACAGTATTTATATTGGTTCCCGAATTTTTGATGTGGGTGTAAAACAAGATTTTACTTGGTATTTTAATGATAAAAACACCATAAAGTTTGGTGGGGCTTTAACCAACCACACTTTTAAACCCAATGTAATTTCTGCAGCTGGCGAAATTTCTGAGTTTCTAAAAGATTCTGCGGGCAAAACCATCAATACCCAAGAACTTGGATTTTATTTGAGAAATGAGCAAAAAATTTCAGATAAATTTAGATTGAATTATGGACTTAGAAATTCCATTTGTGTAACAGAAAAAACGGTGTATGCTGGCTTGGAGCCGCGCCTTGCTGCTGTTTATGAAACTGGCAAAAGAAGTGCATTGAAATTCGGCTATGCACGCATGAAACAATACTTGCATTTGGTGAGCAGTAGCAGCGTGAGTTTGCCTACAGATTTGTGGTATCCTGTAACCAAAAATGTGAAACCCCAAAAAAGCGATCAGTTTACCCTGGGTTTTCAGTATGCCATGAAAAAACCAGCACTGTTTTTCTCTATTGAGGCCTATTATAAAACCATGAAAAACAGCACTGAATACAGAGAAGGGGCTGTTTTAATTTTAAACAATGATTATGAAAAGGAATTGCTACAAGGAAAAGGGCAGGCGTATGGAACAGAATTTCTCATTCGCCGGGAAAAGGGGAGGTTAAATGGTTGGGTAGGTTACACCCTTAGCCGCAGTACCCGTGTATTTGCCGATTTAAATATGGGAAAAACTTTTCCTGCTAAGTATGATAGAAGACACTCTGTATCTGTAGTTGCCAATTATATTATTTCCAAACGGTGGGATTTGGGTGCGGTGTGGGTGTACTCCTCTGGATCCAGATTTACAGCACAAACAGGACAATATTTTATGCCAAGGCCTGGTTATACAGGAGTAGATATTGTGCCTGTTTATACCACAAGAAATGCAGTAAGCATGAGTGCTTCTCACAGGTTTGATTTGAATTTGGTGTACAAAGCGAGACAAAGTAAAAAATTCAAAACAGAGTGGGTGCTGAGCATGTACAATTTTTACAATCGGGCTGAGCCTTATCGTATCAGAATTGTTGCGGATACAACAACTGGAGGACTAAAATACGAACAGCCTGGTTTGTTCGGTAGAATCATTTCTGTGGCCTATAATTTTAAATTCTAATGAAAAATACCATTCTTAAAAAAATATACCTACCCATTTTTGTAGTGCTCGTTTTGGGTGCTTGTCAGCCAGATCCATTGCCCATTAAATTGCCACCTAGTGAGGGGCAAATTGTAGTGGCATCTCAAATTGTGCCCAACAGCACCATGATTGTGGCACTAAGCAGAAGTTTTAATGCACTTACCCAGACAGATTCAGGCGTGGGGAACGACTTATTGGACCAAATTTTAGTTTCTAGGGGTTTTGTAACAGTTTCATACAACGGCAAAACAGATACTTTGGTACGTGTGTCACCAGGGTTTTATGGCACATTTACCACTCCACTAATTGACAATGTAACCTATTCTTTGAAGGTATATGATTCAACAACTGGGCGAACAGTTGAGGCGCATACTCAGCTACAACCTAGAGCTAAGTTGGATTCAATTTATATACTTACCGAAATTGATGCTGGCGATACAAACAGAACCTTGGTGGTGAATTTTACCGACAAACCTGGTGAAACGTATTATATGGTGAATGTTTACAGAAATGCCGACTTTGTAGTGGGGTCTATTGTGGATCCATCGCAGATTTTTACCAAAAATTCTGGAGTGCAAGGTACTTTTCCCATTAGCGACAAACTGTTTAAAAATCCTTTACATTCAGAAAAGATTAATTTAACTGGCTGGTTTGGCGCAAATGATACCTTAACAGCCACTCTTAGTGCCATATCTGCCGATTATTATACCTACTTGGTGCAAAAACAGCGTGCAGCTAGAAATGGATTGGGGGCCTTTTTTGGCGAGCCGGTAAATTATACGACCAATGTTAGAAATGGATTGGGCTTTTTTACTGCACATTGGCCAGATTTTCGCCAAATCATTATTAAAGAATAAGTTCAATTCAAAAAAATTGGGCTTGTGAAAATGCAAGACCTAAAAAAGCAACAAGGCCGAAGAGAATCTCCGGCCCTGCTGGCTATGAAAACTTAAATCTACCCAGTGCAAAGGTAATGGTAAATTTAATCTGAACTAATATTTGCCTCAATATATTTGTACATTTTTGACGAAGTAGTTATAATTCTGTACGAATTCACTCTTAATCTTTGTAAATTCAATATAAATTAAAAAACATACTTGTGTAAATTCACTGTGGGTAGGGTTTTACATAAAAGATGCACTGGGTTTACAACAAATTAACATGAACCCACTTTTTATTTTTTTGTCACCGTTTTATCGGTTTCAAACTTTTTTTAAAGTTTGGTTGCTAAAAGCTCATTTTATCACTATGAACTGTACTTTTGTTGACCATTGAAAGAGCTGTTCTCTTTAAACGTATATTTTAAGCAATATGCCTGGCGCATACTGGCAGGTTTGCTTTTTGTGCTGCTTTCAAATATAGCAGGAATTTATGTGCCGGTGCTGGTTCGCCAAGGGTTGGATGAAGCTGTTTTGCAAGCTTCCATAGCAGCGGGTTTGGGTAGGTCTGTTATTGCTGCATCTGTATTTAAAACTGCCCTGTGGTTTGGCTTTTTTATTGTTATTGCTGCCATTGTTAAAGGTGTTTTTATGTACCTCATGCGGCAGTATATTGTGGTGGTTTCCAGAGAAATTGAATACGACTTAAAAAACGATATCTATTCCCACTATCAAAAACTGGATACCAGTTTTTACAGAAAGAATTTTACAGGAGATATGATGGCCAGAATAGGCGAGGATGTATCTAATGTGCGCATGTATGCTGGCCCAGCAGTGATGTATTTTGCCAATATTCTGTTTGTATTTATTACTGTAATTTTCCAAATGGTAAGTGTAAATCCTCAGTTAACACTCTTTGTTCTCTTGCCTTTACCTTTATTGAGTTACAGCATATACAAGGTAAGTTCCATTATCAATAAACGGTCTACAGAAATACAGACCCAATTATCTACCTTAACTACTTTTACGCAAGAAACCTTTGCAGGAATTAGGGTGCTCAAGTCATTTGGGGCAGAGCAGCATTTTCAAAATGCGTTTGAAAAGGAAGGTACAGAATACAGAAGGCGCACCATGCGCTTGGCATTTGTAAATAGTCTATTTTTCCCTATAATGCTGCTGCTCATTGGTTTAAGCAATCTCATAGTGCTGTATTTGGGAGGATTAGAAGCAGCAAAAGGCACTTTTACGACTGGCAATATTGCCGAGTTTATTATTTATTTGAACATGCTCATTTGGCCAGTGGCCAGTTTGGGATGGACCACAGCATTGGTTCAAAAAGCAGCTGCTAGCCAAAAAAGAATAAATGAATTTTTGAATACTGAACCTGTTGGTGAAACCGCTGGCACTCATGAATTTGTTTTCCAATCTGAAATTGAATTTAAAGATGTGGAATTTACTTATGAAAATGCAAGTACCCCTGCTTTAACAGATTTGAATATTAAGGTACAGAAGGGTAAAATTATTGGTATTACTGGGCATACCGGCTCTGGCAAATCCACAATTGTGCAATTGTTGATGCGCTTGTACCAACCTATTTCAGGAACAATTTCTGTAGATGCTGTGCCCATCAATACACTGAAGATGGATGATTTTCGCCACCATGTAGCTTATGTTCCACAAGATGTTTTTCTGTTTTCTGAAACCATAGAGCAAAACATTACTTTCGGGCGAGAAGATGGACAAACTACCCTTGAAGAACTGAATGCGGTGGTGCAAATGGCAGCCTTGGATGCAGATTTGCTGCAGCTGCCCGATGGCTTGCAAACCATATTGGGAGAAAGAGGAGTGACTTTAAGTGGAGGCCAAAAGCAGCGCGTTTCTATTGCCCGTGCATTGCTAAGAAATGCAGAACTCTATGTTTTTGATGATTGTTTAAGTGCGGTAGACGCGGCTACAGAAACCAAAATTATTGGCAATTTAAAGGCGCATTTAAATGGCAAAACAGCAATTATCGTATCGCATAGGGTTGCACCCTTGTCTTTTGCAGATGAGATTATTGTGCTGGATGAAGGTAGAATTGCCGAGCAAGGTAGCCCCGAAAAGCTGCTTGAAACCAAAGGTTTGTTTGCAATGCTTTATGAGAAACAGGCTTTTGAAAAAGAATCTGTGCAAGCTAATTGATGTTTTATTTTGCATATTTGCTTATATCATATAGTTTTGTGTTGCTATAAATAATTTTATTTGAAATGAATGAGGAAATGAACAACGGGCAGGAGGAGATTTTTTCTAAACGTATTAGGGCGGGAAAACGCACCTACTTTTTTGATGTAAAGGCCACCCGCAACAGTGATTTTTATGTTACCATCACTGAAAGCAAAAGAAGCAAATTTGATGACGGCAGTTTTATAAAAACCAAAATTCACCTGTATAAAGAAGATTTTAACAAGTTTGCCGATGCGTTAAATGAAACCATTTCCCATGTAAAGAGCAACCTGCTACCAGAGTATAACTTTGAAGAGTACGCGCGTAGAGACGATGCTCAGGAGGGATATTAACAGCTAAAGTTTAACCATTCTCAATTAATTGGTCCCAAACAGATGGTTTGGGTTATTTTTGCGCCATGTTTAAAAAAGTAGCACTTTATGGTTTGGCCTTTGGATCACTTTCGGCTTCCATGGTGTTGATACAATATATAAACGGCTTAATCCTCAAACCAGGCACTTTCGTATCGGCAATACCCATTCTTGCAAATATTCTACTACCTGCCTTTGGGGTTTTTATGCTCATTAGGGCACTAAGCCGTTTAAAAACAGACAAGCCTATCAATATGGGTAAAGCGCTGTTTGGTGCACTCATTATGTGCGTTATTGTTGCATTTTGCAACATTGCTGCCTACCAGCATATTTTTTACAATAAAAAGCACATTATTGTTGATTTTAAAAAATTCCAAAACACTCTCATCACCAAATCATACAATTCAGATACTACCTTAACGGCAGCTGACCGCGAAGAAAAAATAAAAACTGCTGTAGCAGCGGTTGAAGAAAATATGTCCGTTTCTAGTTTTGGAAGAATGGAATTAATGATGTGCCTGTCTACCGGCATGGTGGTGGCACTGCTCACATTTTTAAGAAGCAATAAGGCACCAGAATGAAAAATATTTTGGGTAAAATATGGTTGGCTTGGGGTGGATTTTGGTTTGCCCTCATATTTCTGATATTGTATCCACTTTTTATGTTGTGGTTAAGCCATCCCAGATTGTATCCCATTGCGCATTTTCAAAGAAGAATTTGGGGTATTCTTTCCTGTATTCCCATGGGATATTTGCCCATTGTTACCAAAGAAGCTAAAATACCAAAAGGAAGAAGGGTGGTGTACTGCCCAAACCATTCATCATACCTGGATATTCTCACAGCTGGTACCTATTTGCCAGGATTTAATTTTTTTATGGCAAAAATGGAATTGAGTAAAGTTCCTTTGTTCAATATTTGGTTTAAAACCATAGATGTGCCTGTAAAAAGGGAAAGCCTGCGTAACTCTCATAAAGCATTTGTAGATGCTGCAGAAAAGTTTGATACTGGAATTGATATGATTATTTTCCCCGAAGGCCGCATTCCAACCTATACTCCGGCATTGCATCCTCTAAAAAACGGGGCATTTAAACTGGCCATTGAAAAAGGCGCCCTAATTATACCAGTTACCATGCCCGATAACTACAAACGATTAGACGTGCACGCGTGGATTGCTTCACCTGGAAAAATGAGAATGCACATTCATCGACCCATTGATACTGCAGGGCTAAATTTAGATGATGCTGATGCCCTTAAAGATCAAGTTACCCATATCATTGAACAAAAATTAACCGAGTTTGGCGTAGACCTAAAAAAATATGAAAATAACAAACCAAAAAGTTGATGAATTGGCCCAATTGGCGCGCCTCTCTTTTGATGGTGAAGCCAAAGAAGCCATTCGTGAAGATCTGGATAAAATATTGGCCATGTGCGAAAAACTCAATGAAGTAAATACCGATGGTGTGGAACCTTTGATTTACATGACCGATAATACCAATGTGCTGCGAAACGATGAGGTGCAGCAAGTAATTACACACGAAGAGGCTTTAAAAAATGCACCCAAGAAAGACAGCGATTTCTTTAGGGTGCCCAAGGTGATTGAACAGAATGGTTGAGATCCAACCATTAATAGTGTTAAAAGACATTCGCCGCAGTTATAAATTGGGCGATCAAGTGGTGCATGCCTTGCGCAGCATAACGCTTAATATCAACAAAGGCGAATACATAGCCCTTATGGGTCCCAGTGGCTCAGGTAAAAGTACATTAATGAACCTGATTGGCTGCTTGGATACCCCGAGTGGCGGTACCTATTTTCTAAACAATAAAGAGGTGAGCAATATGGATGATGATGAATTGAGCACCATTAGAAATGAAGAAATTGGCTTTATTTTTCAAACATTTAACCTACTGCCTAGAATGACCGCACAGGAAAATGTTGCACTCCCACTTATTTATTCAGGTATTGGTAAAGCGGCCAGAATGGAAAGGGCAGCCAAAGCGCTTGCTGATGTAGGTTTGGGAGATAGAATGAACCACCGCCCCAATGAATTGAGTGGGGGCCAAAGACAGCGCGTTGCTGTTGCCAGGGCTTTAATCAATAACCCCAGTATCTTGCTGGCAGATGAACCTACCGGTAATTTGGACTCTAAAACCTCTACAGAAATTATGGGCCTTTTTGCAGAATTGCACAAAAAGGGGAATACCATAATTTTGGTTACCCATGAAGAGGACATTGCCCAACATGCAGAAAAAGTGATTCGAATGCGCGACGGAAATTTAGAAAATTGAATTTCCTGAGTATTTTTGAATCCTGCAAACCAAAGTCATTTACATATTTTACAACCCCCTAAGTGGTCGATTCTCTCATAAAAGAATTGAAAAAATACATGCCATTTTTACCCAATATTTTGGCAGTTGCAATCTAATATCCGATAAGGATCAATTAAAAAAAATACACAACGCACATATAGTGGCCGTGGGTGGCGATGGTACTTTTCATGTACTCATTAACCATGCAGATTTGCAAAGCAATAGCTTTTCTTTGATTCCTGCTGGTAGTGGAAACGACTTTGTTTCCGCATTTAAAAAATGCAGTATCGAAGATTTGTGTGCAAAAATTGGCCAAGGAGAAACCAAGCCTATAGACTTGATTCAGGCAGGTGATGTGTTGGCCCATACTGTTACTGGTATTGGTTTTGAAGCCCTTGTTTCTAAGAAGGCCAATGAAGGGAAAAATTTAATTCCTGCATTAAAATTTATTTTACCCGTAATTAGGTATATGTTTGTTTTTAAACCGCTAATGGTAAAAATATTTGCGGACAATTACGAATATTCGGGTCCGGCATTTATGCTGTCTATGGGCAATGGAATTAGGGCTGGAGGAGGATTTAAGCTGTTTCCAAAAGCAACTCTGGATGATGGATTAATGGATGTGCTTATTATTAAAAATCCTACTTTTTTGCAAAAATTAATGTATGTGTGGCTGGTAAATTTTGGCAAACACCTCAATTTAAAAGTAGTAGAATATTTGCAAGTAAAACAATTAAAAGTACAATTTCAGGGTGTGGGTTTGTTAAACGCAGATGGCGATGTTTACAGCACTGAAAGCTACGAAGCTGTGGTTCAAAAAGGGGTGTTAAAAGTAATTCAATAATTCTATTTATTATTGCTTAACAAAGGCAGTATTTTGAATGAATTGATGGGTGCTTATTTTTAAAACAAA
>JADYZD010000031.1 GCA_020853295.1 Bacteroidia bacterium
TCGAACGAAATACATGCAAAACACCTGTACAATATAGCTGGAAAATATGCGGTTCATTTGAAAATCATCGACACATCAGCAGGCCTAAATGCCCAATATTTATTGAAGGACAGTGTAGAAATAACCAACAGCCCTAATTTTAATTTGGGTGCGGATACTGCGGTTTGTGCCAATGCAAATTACAAGCTGGAAACTGTTGTTGCACCTGGGTATACCTATTTGTGGCAGGACAACAGTACTGGTCATTTTTTAATGCCTCAAAAATCGGGTACTTATTCTTGTATGGTTAAAAATAAAATGGGCTGTTTTTATGCAGATACGGTGCAATTGGTGATAAAACCCTTGGCCATTCCTAAATTTGATTATACTGTAAATAAAACCCAGGTAATTTTTGCAGATTCTTCTAAAAATGCCAATGGTATTTTGTGGAAATTTGGAGATAATACAACAAGTAACCAACTAAATCCGGTGCACAATTACCCCGATTTGGGGACTTACACTGCATGGCAAATTGTAAGCAATTCTTGCAATACAGATAGTGTATCGCATACCATAATTATTAACCAAACCCGTGTAAAAATGTTCTTGGGTGAGGGAAATATGGTATTGTATCCCAATCCCACAGCAGGATTGATTTATTTAGAAAATTTGCATGAATGGAATGCTGCAGAAATAAAAATATATGCTGCCAATGGAAAAGAAATTTCCAACAATTGCACATATCATTATTTCAATGGAAAATTACAAGTGGATTTGACCTCTGTTGCAGATGGAATTTACATTGTGCAAGTGGTTCAGAATGCACACAGCACTTCTTATAGTATTGTGAAACAAATGCATTAAAAGAAAATAATCAACATAAATTTAAGCACTTACTCTTTAAACAGTAGGTGCTTTTTTTATTAGAATAGTGGTTCTACAATCACCAGAATTCCTTTACCCGAATCTTTAAATTGTAACGCAATACTTAACAGAATGTTATCATTGTATGTTGTGTAGTTAATGTGAATAGGCCGGCATTACATTGCAGATAATTTTGAATTATGGAAACAAAACATTGCAATTATTGTGGCTACTTTGGCAGTATGCCATTTATCCATGGAACTTACCATTGTCCGAGCTGCACCTATTGCCTTTTGCCAGGTGAGAATGAAGACGACCAAGATATTTTTGATGATGACTATTTGGACTATAGGCACTATCAGGTATTGGTTGTAAAAGATTTGCTCTTGCAACAAAGTTGAGGGGAATTTTTTAGCCTTGCTGAAAAGCGTAACTTTGCACTGTGGCAATTCTGATTAAGACCGCAGCGCAAATAGAAGGGGTGCGCAAAAGCAGCAAATTGGCTGCCAGTACCCTCAAGCACCTGGAGCAATTTATAAAGCCGGGCATTAAAACCATTGAACTCGACCGCATTGCCGAGGATTATGTGCGCAGCCACGGCGCCACGCCTGCAACCAACGGTTATAAAGGTTACAAACATTCTACCTGTATTTCGCCAAACGATGTCATTTGTCATGGGGTGCCTAATGACTACGAATTGCAGCACGGCGATATCGTAAACGTGGATGTTACCACCATTTTAGATGGTTATTTTGGCGATACCTGTCGCATGTACAATGTGGGTGAGGTAAGTGAATATGCACAAAAACTCTGCGACATTACCAAAGAGTGTTTGCATAAAGGTATGGAACAATGTTTTCCAGGCAACCATTTGAACAATATAGGCTACCACATTGCCCAGCATGCCCACAAGCATGGCTACAGTGTGGTGTATGAATTTTGCGGACATGGTGTGGGTGTTAAATTTCACGAAGACCCAGAAGTGGCGCATATTGCCGATAAAAATACAGGTCCATTGTTAAAACCAGGCATGATTTTTACCATAGAGCCCATGATCAACGCGGGCAAAGCCAGGGCCAAGGTAGACCGCAAAGATGGGTGGACAGCCAGAACCATTGATGGCAAACTCAGCGCCCAGTATGAGCACACCATTTTGATTACGGAAACGGGTTTTGAAGCATTGACCGATGTATATGGAGATTTTTAAATGAAATTGCATACCATCAATACCGGCTTTTTTAAACTCGATGGCGGGGCCATGTTTGGAGTAGTGCCCAAAAGCATTTGGAACCGACTGAACAAAGCGGATGAGAACAACATGTGCAATTGGGCCATGCGCTGCCTGCTCATTGAAAGTGGCAGTCGCAAAATTTTAATTGATACAGGTATTGGTACCAAACAATCAGAAAAATTTTATGGGTATTACTACCTCAACGGCAACGACAGTTTGGATGGATCTTTACAAGCCTTGGGGATAGAAAGGTCCGATATTACAGATGTAATTTTGACCCACCTTCACTTTGACCATGTTGGTGGAGCAGTGGCATGGAACAAGCAGCAAACCGGCTATGAGCCTGCTTTCCCCAATGCTACTTTTCATTTAAGCGAATCACATTTGCAACATGCATTGAATCCCAATCCAAGAGAAAAAGCCAGTTTTTTGGCGGAGAATTATGTGCCCTTGCAAGAGGCAGGTGTATTGAATTTTGTTAAAGCAGATGAGGAATTGTTTTCAAATGTGTATTGCAGGATGGTAAATGGGCATACCGTTTCTATGGTTTGTCCAGAAATACATACGCCAAATGGGGTGGTGTTTTATGGTGCAGATTTATTTCCATCAGCAGCACATATACCCACCAATTATGTAATGGCATACGATATAGAACCATTGAAGAGTATGGAAGAACGTGTGTATTGGAACCAAAAAATCAGCAGCGAAAACTGGAATGTTTTTTTTGAGCACGATAGGGAAGTGGAGTGTGCTAAAATTGTGAAAAACGAAAA
>JADYZD010000032.1 GCA_020853295.1 Bacteroidia bacterium
GCACCGGTGTGTTTAGGCATGTTTGGAAAACCATTGGTGACAATATTGCCAAATACAAGAGCTATCCAAGAATCGTAGGTGAAACGGGTGGCAAAGACTTTATCCTTGCCCATAAAACTGCGGATGTGGATGTGGTAGTTGCTGCCATTATTCGTGGTGCATTTGAGTTTCAAGGACAAAAATGTTCTGCAGCAAGTAGGGTATATATGCCCAATAACTTATGGCCGGCGGTAAAAGAAAAGTTGGTTAAGGAAATGGCGACCTTAAAAATGGGACCCACCGAAGACTTTACCAATTTTATCAATGCAGTAATTGATGAAAAGGCATTTGATAAAATCACGGGTTATATTGAACAGGCAAAGAAGGATGGGGTAGAGATTCTCTGCGGAGGCAATTTCGATAAGACCAAGGGTTATTTTATTGAACCTACGATTTTAATGGCACCAACGGAAAATTACACCACCATGTGTGAAGAGATTTTTGGCCCTGTGCTTACGATATTCGTATATGATGCGGAGGATTGGAATGACATAATTAAAACAGTAGACAGTACCAGTGAATATGCCTTAACTGGCGCGGTAATCGCACAAGACAGGAATGCGATTGTGCAAGCTACCCACGAATTGAGGAATGCTGCTGGTAATTTTTATATCAATGATAAACCAACTGGTGCCGTGGTAGGCCAACAGCCATTTGGTGGTGCCAGGGGCAGCGGAACCAATGATAAGGCAGGAGCTAAGGTGAATTTATTGCGTTGGGTGAGCCAACGTACCATTAAAGAAACCTTTACACCACCCAAAGATTATAGGTATCCTTTTCATCAGCCTGATTGATCAATTTTGATTCAATTGAGTTTTTATTCACCCTACTCGGTTAAAATATAAACGAGAAAAAAATACTAAGGGGGCTGCTGAAATTAATATTGCCTGTTTTAGTATGGTTTTCAGAAGATGAACTTGGGAAATCGGGATTTTCAATATTCTCGTATGTTTTGTTTTGTGAAAAATTCAAATTCCCTTCTGTAAAAACTGTAATATGATCTGAAATGCGATACTCAATGGTAAAACATGATGTTAGACCATTGGTTTTTCCTGTGCGTGTGGTTTTTTTAGGGCTAACAGTCATTCCTGGTTTAGGGTCGTATTGAATGAGTTGATTGTTTCTTGCCATCACCACGTCTAGGCCAGAATAACAAAACCAATGTTTGCTAATTTGTTTTTTGAAATCTATACCTAAGCGAATATTGGATTGATAGCTTAATGTATTTGTATAATATTTAGAACCTTTTAAGTCTTCATAAGTGTTAGAATAATTGCCACCAATTCCGAACCTATAGTTGATCTTTTTTGTCATCATTCTGTATGTAATTAGATAAGGATTGTTGCTAATGTTACTTGTACTGTTAAATACAATAAACTGTTTAACAAATTGAGAACTGTTAAATCCCAATTGGTGTTTTACCTGAGCTTTAGCAGCAATGGAGACCATAAATGCAGCGAGCACGATTAATTTTTTTGAAAACATAATGTGCAATTTATATATAAATTTTTTGCAATGACAAATGACAGTCAATTATGAGAAAGTCAACATGTTAAATGAACCTTTTGTTCTACTCCAATTTTAGCCATACTGCCCACCATCCAGATAGTTGGGATACAGGAGTTGTTAATTACTCCACTGCCGTAGAGGAATAGTTATATATATATATCACTTGATCAGAAAGCGATACTTTAATATCCCTGAACATTACAAACCCGCCTGGTTTAGCATTTTTAATCAGGTTTTTCACTGCTGTTAGGTTGTTTCCAATTACGGAAATTTCTTGCGCACCGTTTGAGTCTACCAAAGTGAATTTATAGGACAATACTTTACCCATGATCACATTTTCTGAAGCCAAAGCTGGGTAGCTTACATATTCCAAACTATCGGTTTTTAAAAATTCAGAGATTGAAAATGTCCAGCTTATGGAGGAGTTGTCCGCATTATATCCTTCTAAGGCTATTTGTCCTGCCTTTAGTTGGTTAAAACGTTTGGTTTGGGGTTTTTCAATATCCGTTTGACCAAAACTCAGGTTAAAAAATAGCAGTGTGCCTATAAAAAATAAAACTTTCATACTGCAATTTGGTAAAAAGATGTGAGATTTCCTAATGTAAAATATCCTATTTGGTATTTTCGCGGTATGCGCACTTTAGGAACAATTCTAATGTTAATGGCATCGAATACGTTTATGACCATGGCTTGGTATGGGCATTTAAAATGGAAAAACGCGGTAATTTTTCAGAATAAATTTGGGATTTGGGGAGTCATTTTTATCAGTTGGTCAATTGCTTTCTTTGAATATTTGCTGATGGTGCCTGCAAACAGATTGGGCAGCAAAGAAACCGGCGGTAGTATGAGTTTGATGCAATTAAAAGTATTGCAAGAAGTGATTTCTATTGTTGTTTTTGCATTGTTGGTATTGTTCATATTCAAAGGTGAAACGCTGAGCTGGAGGCATGCCTTGGCTTTTGCCTTTATTATAATGGCAGTATGGTTGGTTTTTGACGGAAAGTAGGACCAAAAAAAAGGGGATGGCAAAACCATCCCCGCAATATCATTCTAAATCTAACTACTGATTACGGCATGAATGGGTTGCTAAAACGCCTGTCTCTGATATAAGTATGGTCTGTGAGTGTGTTCATGAAGGCAATGATGGCTTCTTTCTCAGCAGGGGTAATATTGAACTTTTTAGGAATAGACACGTTTGAAGTTGAATCTACATCGCGCAAAAGCCAGTTTAATGATGGATTCATTTTAATGCCTTCACTGTAGTGGTCTATAACCTCTGAAAGGGTTTGAAA
>JADYZD010000033.1 GCA_020853295.1 Bacteroidia bacterium
TATTCATTGAAGAAACAAAAAAAAACTTTTTATTCGAAAAATACAAATATATATGTTTTGCAAATTCTGAATAATTCAGTTCTTGTAATTGCAAATGCATAAAGGAAGAAACGAAAAGTGGAATTTATTAGGTGTTAATAAATATTTTTATAATAAATAATAGAAATAAAAAAGCCCCGCAATCAAAGATTGCGGGGCTTTTTTATGGAATATTCTTATTTGGTAAAATGGCGGTTTTGGGTATGGTTTAATGTAAAAAGAGCCATCAATTCTTCGGCTCTTTTTGCCAATCTTTCACCATCTTTTTCATCATAATCATTGGCAATAAGACCATTGGCTTCTTCTATTGCTTTTTCAGGCATATCCAGCATCAAATACAACAAAGCGTTGTTATAAAATGCAGCATATCGCATCTTTTTGTGCCCTTTGTCATCTTCAGCATAAGTGGTTTTAATGCCATCAAAATATTTGATCATTTCCATCATTTTGCTTTTGGTATCTTCAGATAAACTGTTTGCAGAAACCCCTTCCAATGCAGGCTTCAATGCTTTCCAACGCAAAGACATGGGTTCATTTTCTGGGTGTTTTTTGCTGTCGAGCAACCAAAAATAGGAGGCCTCTGTTGTTACAGGATACCCAAATTGATAATTCATGTGCGAATTGGCACTGGCTATCGCTTCGTTCACCCTTTCGCGGATCAAGTTGTTTACAATTGCATTCTTGTTGTTGTAATAATAGTTGGTGGCTTCACTTCTGGTTTTGTACGTTGCTGATGCCCAGTTGTAAGAACGGCTTCCAAATAAATTGATGCCCTTAGAAAGCTCAACTCCTGAAGAACTGAACCAATCTGCATGGCCTTGCATGTTGTAATCAACCGAAACATAATAGGAATAGGTTTTGGTTTCTGAACCATCTTTATTCTTGGTGGTGGATGAATTCTCTACTACTTGGTATTTATCGATAATGAGATCCTGAATATGCACTTCTGTGCGAACATCACCATCGCTATCTACGCGATCAAATCCTTGCAATACGATGCGCGATGCAATCGCATCAGCACCCATAGAACCAGTTACGGTGTAAGGGGCATCCAACAAAACACTGTATGTTTTAAAAGTGGAATCTAATGGATGGTGGGGTAGATTTCTGTATTCAAAATTAAAATTGAAACGATCTAAATCTACTTTTTGTGCCTGCACAGCTAAAGTGCATACACATAAAATGGAAGTGAAATATTTTTTCATGTTAAAGTGTTCAAATATACAGCAGAATAAATCAAAATTAAATAGAAGTCTGTGTAACTGTGTTACACAGCAGATTCACTGTGTGAACACTACCATGTGTTGTTTCTTCGGTCGTAGTACTCAAAATTTATTTTAAATCCATAAATAGGCTTTTCGTAAATATTTGAATATCCGGCTGCGTAGTAAATCCCCACCTTAAACCTCTCGCGCCATACTTTAATCAGTTTATCAAAACCGGCATAGAACTCGTAAAACAACATATTTCTTCTTTCGGGTGCATATAAAATATTTACACCTGCCGATTCGCGTAAGGCTAAAAATTTCATAAATGGAATTTTATTAAAAACCGCACCATTGAAATGATGCCTATAACGAAATTCATAGAAACGTTTAAATGTGGCAAAAGTGCTGTCAAGGGTTTGAAAAGCAAACATTGGAGGCGTAAATAAAAACACATCCCCACGGCGTTGGTACCTAAAATCAATAAGGCTCAATTGTTTTTTGGATAAAAATGAACCACTATTTACCTTTAACTCACTGCGGCCCAGTAAGCCCAAACGAAATTCGTGATCAAGTCCATATTCCAAATAATCGTAATCAATCACAGCTTGCAATACTCCCGGTAATCCTTTGCTATAATGCACAAAAAAAGTGGGCCAAAAACTTCCTAGAATTACTTTCTGTTTTGGTTCGCGTATATATTTTTGACGTGGGGTATATTGCATTAAAATATCTGCAACAAATGCCCTGTGGGTGCCGAAAACCGAAGGTGCATTCTCGCCAAATATCTTATCTCCAAATTCATCAAATACAAAACCACTAATGTCTTTTCTTTCGCTAATTTCTGAACGCAGCCTCACATAAAAACCGTTGACAATTTCTCGTCTGATATATGCCGATAAATGGGTGTTTTGGTAAAAATTACCGCGGCGGGCAAGATCAAGAAATGCAGCATTGGCATTGATGAAATTAAAATCCCTGCCACCAGAAACATACAACAATCCCCGGTGAAATGGATCGAAAAGCGTATTGAAAATTAATGTTCCGCGTAAATCTTTATTGTTGATACCGTAAGAAAGATTTTCTACAAATTGGATGCTTCGCTTGCTTTTAAATTCTTTACTCACGGTATTCCACATGTTTATTCTTGTGCCTCCGGGAAACCAAGGTTGGGCAATAAACATAAGTGGTTGAAAATCTAAGTTTATACCTTTTTCTCTATTCTGGTATTCTTGGCCTTTTAAAAATAGCTTATATAAAGTAACTTTATTGGTAAGCCTTTCCATGCTATCCAGGTATTCTTTGCTTTCATGCACCCGTTTTATACTGTCATTGCGGGTAATAAATTTAATTTCTCCAGCATTTAGTGGAACCGCCCTTTTTTGGTTCCAAAATGCACTGTCCCTTTCATATGCCTCTTTTGATGTAGCACTTACCTCCACTCCAAAATAGCCTTTTGGAAAATTATTTGGCATTATATAATTGCTATATTTAACCAATGTATAACCCGAGAATTTGCCTTTTCCTGCCTTGGCATAGTAGTCAAACCGCTGGTCTTCTATTTGCAAAAAACTATCAGGGGTAATGCGGTATTCCTGACTTATAATAAAATCATTGTATTCATTCAATTGGTTGCTTGGGAAATGCAAATCCAAGCGGTAAATGGCAAAAAGCGTATCGATAATGTGAATTTCACCAGAAAAAACAGAGTTGCTTACCAAGCGTGGCTGCACCTTTATTTTTAATATTCGCCTTCCAAGATCGTCTTTATAACTGCCTAAAAAACTGAATTTATATGCTGCAATAGCCGTATTGCTTAGTGGTGAAATTACTGGCATTTCACTAAGTGATTTGAATTGTACCAAATTGGAGTAAAAATTGAAATCGCCCTCAGTTGTACTCGTGTAAAAAAGGCTTCCCCTATCTCCCCGATAACTTACAGCCGTTCTCACTTCTTTGAGTTTTCCCTCTGGGGTCCAGTCCCTGTGCAAGATCACTTCGGCCATACTGGCCATGGGGCCATTGTCTTGTTTGGGCTTTTTCTTTTTTGTGGTATCGGCGGCATCCCAGGCCTTTTCGTTTTTCTTGGGTTTGTTGTATTCTTCAAATGCCCGTATGTACAAGTCTGCTGAATGGGCAGGAATCCTGCTGTTCCAATAATCTCGTTTTGCAATGGCTTTTCTCATCATCTCAGGACCCGGATCTCGCCATTTTACCGAAATATTTGCCTCATTAATTTGGGTGATTAAGGAGGGTAAAATCACATTCAGCGTGTCATCCTTTGCACTCAATACCACTTTTAAACGCACGGTTTGGTAATTTCTGTGTGAAAATACCAATTCATAATTGCCCTCTCTCAACTCACAACTGTACCTGCCATTGGCATCTGTTTTGCCAACAATAGAACCATTGGTGATATAAATATTCACCTCTGGTATTGGGGCCAAAGTACTGTCAGCTACCATACCAGATACTTTATGGTATTGGGCCTTTGCACTGCCAAGTCCAAAGAAGAGTAATAATAAGAGTATTTTAACTTTCACGTTATGCTACAAAAAAACGGTTATCCAACCTTAAAGTTACAGTTTCAGCGGTCGA
>JADYZD010000034.1 GCA_020853295.1 Bacteroidia bacterium
CAATTTTATTGTACAAATGGCTACGTTGAATGTCAATTTCTGTAGCGGTTTTGGCTACATTCCAACCATTTTGTATCAATTTGCGTTCAATAAAAATCTTCTCAGCCCAATCCCTAAATTCCTGTAAAGTTTGGTACCTATCTACCACACCAAAAGGATCAGAACCACGCTGGGCTGGGTTGGAATAAATGTATACATCTTCGCCAGTAATTTGATCACCACAAAGGATTACCAAACGTTCTACCACGTTGCGCAGTTCACGAATATTTCCACTCCAATTCACTTCTTTAAGCGCCTCATAACCATCCGCACTGAATGATTTCATTGGAATTCCATTGTCTGAACATGCATCTTCCAAGAAACTATCGGCTATTAATGGAATGTCGTCAGCCCTTTCATTTAGGGTGGGTACATGTATTAAAATTACGGATAACCTGTGGTACAAGTCCATCCTAAAATTGCCTTTTTCTATTTCAGCATGCAGGTCTTTATTGGTTGCCGCAACAATGCGCACATCTACTTTTATTTCTTTATCACCACCTACTCTGCTAATTCTGCCTTCTTGTATGGCCCTTAACACTTTGGCCTGTGCCGCCAAACTCATATCGCCAATTTCATCCAAGAACAAAGTGCCACCATGGGCTTGTTCAAACTTGCCGATGCGTTGTTTAATGGCAGAGGTAAAGCTTCCTTTTTCATGGCCAAACAATTCACTCTCAATCAACTCTGTAGGTATGCTGGCGCAGTTTACTTCTACCAAGGGCATTCCGGCTCTGGGACTCTTTTCGTGCAACCAACGAGCAACCAGTTCTTTACCTGTTCCGTTTTCACCAGTTATCAATACGCGGGCTTCGGTTGGTGCAACTTTTTCAATGGTGTCCTTTATTTTTTGAATGTTTGGGGTATCACCAATGATATCAAAGGTTTTGCTCACCTTGCGCTTCAATACCTTGGTTTCGGCAACCAAATTGTTGCGGTCTACCGCATTTCTTAAGGTAATGAGCAAGCGATTTAAATCTGGTGGCTTGGTGATGAAATCATAGGCGCCTTTTTTGGTGCTTTCTATGGCCATGTCAACAGTACCATGACCAGAAATCATGATAAAAGGAACATCGGGGTTTAAGGCCATCGCCCTATCCAGCAATTCCATGCCATCAATACCAGGCATTTTTACATCGCACAAAACGGCATCAAATTCTTTTTTCTGAAGCAATTGCAAGGCTTTTACGCCATCTTCTGCAAGGGTAACTCCAAAATTTTCGTATTCCAGAATATCCTTTAAGGTTTCCCTTATCGCCGCTTCATCATCTACAACAAGTATTTCGGGCATCAGTGTATAAATTAGTTTACAATTTTATGTAATAAATTTTGGACATGAACGGGCACTTATCCTCTACTTTTCCACCTTTTTGATTTTTTAAAAAATTCCCACCCAACGAATTGTACTTTTTTGTGAAACAGATTTCAATTTTTGCGTTACCCCTAAAAATAAGCAAAGCCTATGAAATACTTTATTGCAGCATTCATTTGTTTGGCTACTGTATCTCCATTATTGGCGCAACAGGAAACCTATCTTACGCATTTTGCATTTAACAAAGGCATGATAAATTCTGCTTTTGCGGGCGAAAATGGAGTGTCGGAAGTCGCCCTTTTTCACCACCGCCAATGGGTGCAATTAAAAGACCAAACTGGCCTATACCGCACCTATGATTTGCCCCCAGATAGCAGGTTTCCCACCATTATTCGCCCTGTTACACAAGGCGGTTTGGTGTCTATTCCGATAGGGAAATGCAAAGATGGGGATTACAACGAATACGGAGGACTGCTTATCAATAGTTTTACCGACAATTTGGGCTATGAAAAAAATACCCATATCAAATTTGGGGCTTCATTCGTGGTTCAATTGACCCATATCAGCCAAATTCGTGTGGGACTCGATGCCGATATGGTTACCAAGTCGCTGCAAACCGAATTGCTCAGACCTCTAGATCCCAATGATCCACTTTTGCCCGTTGGACAAAATCCGGGCAGCACAAAAACCCTTTTTGGAACGGGTTTGGTGTATAAAAGCTTTGGTCCAAAGGGTTTCTACGCCGGCATTAGTATGTCTTCCTGGAACCGACCCGAGTTTGAGTATTCCAACCAAATTGGCCAAACCACCAAAATAAGCGCGGCCAGGCACCTTTATATCATTTCGGGGTTCTCCTATCCATCGCGGTATTTTAGGAATACCCAAACCCAAATTACGATGCTGTTGCGCAGCAGCAATGCAGGAAATGGATGGGTACTCCCACAATTGGAAACCCAGTACAATTGGGTGTACAATAAAAAATTCTCGTTTGGCACTGGTATTCGCGGACAGGCCGCCAATTTGGATGCCTTAACAGCACAACTGGGTTTTTTCCCAAATTTAAATTCAAAAAAGCACAATCAGAAGTTGAGAATCGGATATTCATTCGACCTTACTTTACAATCTTTAAGACAAAACAGCAGGAATACCCATGAATTGCAAGTGAATTATACCCTGTTTAATGATTGTGTCGTAAGAAAAATTGAACATCCTAGGGACTTAAAATTTAATCGTGGTAGTGTTATAAATGATTGATATATAGATGTATATGAATATTTTAATCCAAAACAAAATGGTAGAAACACAATTTAAATTTCCGGTTTTTATAAAAAAATTTGTACAATCAGGTAGGAATGCTCAAATTTGTCGTTTCACACAAGGTTCAAAACGAATGATAAGGAAATTTATACGTGTATTTTTAGTAGGAGCCGCATTCCTTCCTTTTGTAGTGTCGGCGCAGCAAGACCCATATTACACTCATTTTGCTTACAACAAGGTATTTTTGAACCCGGCTTACGCTGGTGCTTCAGGGAGTTTTTGCCTTAATGCAATCACCCACCAACAGTGGAGAAGCTTGGAAGACCAAACTGCTACTTACAAAACACAAAGTGGTTTGCCTACCTCAGACAATTTATTGAACAACATTGCACCAAAAACCAGCGGATTTGGTTTTTCGGCACCTTTTAACGTTAGAAATAAGGCCACCGATGAAGTAAAAAACTATGGTGGTGCATACATCGGATTTGTACGAGACGAAGTAGCATACGAATTAAACACCTACCTGCGCGGTGGTGTTGCTGGTGCTTACACGTTGTCAGACGGTTCTTCCATCCGTTTGGGTATTGATTTTATGAACCTTACCAAACAGTTGGAC
>JADYZD010000035.1 GCA_020853295.1 Bacteroidia bacterium
AAAAAGCAAAGGGTCAGGATGTAATCAAATCTGTGTCTCCAGGGCAATTGCTTACCAAAATTGTACATGATGAACTGGTACAATTGCTCGGGGGTGAAAAATCGGACTTGGCCATTAGCGGCAGTCCTGCAATTATCCTTATTGCGGGTTTGCAAGGTTCGGGTAAAACTACCTTTACAGGAAAGTTGGGTAAATACTTGAAATCAAAAGGGCGAAACCCGCTTTTGGTGGCTGGTGACGTTTACCGTCCGGCAGCTAGAGAGCAGCTAAAAGTATTGGGGCAATCAACCGAAGTAGCGGTTTTTAGTGATGACAGCAATCAAGACCCAATAGATATTGCCAATAAGGCCATAAAATTTGCAAAAGACCAGAACCATAATGTGGTGATTATAGATACCGCTGGCCGTTTGTCTATCGATAAAACCATGATGGAAGAAATTGCCGGCCTTAAAAAATCGGCGAAACCGCATGAAATTTTATTTGTGGTAGATTCCATGACCGGACAAGATGCAGTGAATACTGCTAAGGCCTTTAATGATGTGTTGGATTTTACTGGTGTGGTTCTTACCAAATTGGATGGTGATACCCGCGGTGGTGCAGCGCTTTCTATCAAAGAAGTTGTAAACAAGCCCATTAAATTCATATCAACTGGTGAAAAATTAGACGCCTTGGATGTGTTTTATCCGGATAGGATGGCTGGTAGAATTTTAGGCATGGGTGATGTGGTTTCTTTTGTAGAAAAGGCCCAAATGGCCATTGATTCAGAAGAAGCCGAAAGACTTTCTAGAAAAATTGGGAAAAGCGGTTTTGATTTTGAAGATTTTTTAAGCCAATTGCAGCAGATTAAAAAAATGGGCAATTTGAAAGACCTAATGGGGATGATACCTGGCGTTGGCAGCAAAATTAAAGACTTGGATGTAGATGATAAAAGTTTTAAAGGAATTGAAGCCATGATTCAATCCATGACCCCTGAGGAAAGAGCCAAACCTGAGTTGCTAAACGCCTCCAGAAAACAACGCATCGTTACTGGAAGTGGCTCTAGTATTCAGGAATTGAACAAACTGCTTACCCAGTTTAACCAAATGCGCCAAATGATGAAAATGATGAAAAATAAGCGCATGCCCTCAAATATGTTTGGGGGAAGATAAAACCTAATTTCTGGTCGGTTATGACTGGCGCACCAGAAAATTGTGACATTTCTGTGATAAAATTTATTACAACCTCTTGACTCTTAACTTTTCGAGTAGTAGTTTTGATATTCATTCCATAAACCTATACCATGAAAAGACAAATACAATTACTGTTACTTATCTTTACTTTAGGGTTTTTGGGCAACTTGTCAGCTCAAAATATCCTTTACAGAGACACATTTACAAGTGGTGCAACCTATTGCCCATCCTCTTCCCAAATGAAAAAGTGGAAGGCATTTAGGGCCAACTTGGACACAACCACCAAGTTTATCACTGAACTTAGAATGAACGGCCAAAGTGTGAGTTCGCAAAGAACTTGTACAGATAAGTGGGTAGCACGTAAGTTGGCCCAGGCCTTGAAGAATGGTACCTCATACATCGCCAACTGCGATGGTTATGCTTGGGAAATTGGCGGACCCGCATCTTGCGTGGTTATCGGTGGTTGTACTCAAAATACCAATGAAGACATTCACTTTGGTTGCTATCCAACAGGAACTTCAGGTGTGTGCCAATGCGGATCTGGTACTTACTGGATTTTCCGCCAAACCATTGGTAATTCAAACTGGGGTGGAGCAAATACTGCCACTTGTGGCCCACCAACCCAATGGATGGAATTGGAGTTTAAAGCCATCCCACCTTTTAATTACGACGTTGCTACTTTGTCAGTTGATCCTGTTAGCAATTGTACTTATACCCAAGATATTACAGCTACTTTTGCCAATCTTGGTAAAAAGACTTTTGACAGCTTCCAATATGCTGTTAATATTAACAATACCGTTTATGGTCCTTATTGGAGAAAAGTAACCCTTGCTCCAACAAAAACTACAACCTTTAAAGTATATTCGGCTTACACTTTTAATGCAAGCACCAACTACACCATTAATGTATATGCAAGCAAACCCAACAATACAAAAGACAGTTTTGCTGGTGATGATTCAGTAATTCTAAAAATACCTTTCAAAGGCACAAGACCTGTTCCGAATGCATTTGATACATCCGTTTGTGGAAGTCAAATAGTTACTTTAAGAGCAGTTCCAGGTAGCTTGGGTGATAGTTTGGCATGGTTCTCAGATAAGGGAGCCAATTCAATGATAGGCACTGGAAATAAGTATACTACCAAATATTTGGCATCTGGCGCTACCTATAAATTTTATGTAGCTTCTTATAATGGATTTACCAAAGCAAACCTCAATACCGGTTATGGTTTTACCAATGCTTGGACAGGTACTATGTTTAATTTAACAGCTACTGCTGGTGACATACTTATAGATAGTTTGGGTATTAACCTTTATAGCACTGGAGCCCCTCCAGGCCAAAACACTCCTTTGGATATTTATATGCGTCAAGGTGGTTTTAATGGAGTGGAACAGGATGCCACCAAATGGACAAAAGTATGGTCGGGTCAGGTACTTTCTAAAGGAAGCCAAAACCGCAGTACCTGTTATTTCCAAACCAGCTTAAAAGGTGGTGTACTCTATGGTGTTTATTTGAACTTCACTGGTGGAGCACTACAAATTCCTTTGCTTAAAGGCACTGCCCAAACCATTTCAAATGCAGATTTGACACTTCAAGGAGGTACAATGAATGGTTTGAATTTTGGAACCATTCAACAAAATGGAACATTTGAAGGTGAGGTATTTTACCGCAAATTGCTTTGCAAAAGCGAAACCGATAGTGCCAAATTGGTAATTAACCCTTCTCCTTATGGAGCCAAATTGATCCCAGGTACTCCTTTCCAAACCTCACCAAAGAAAAGCG
>JADYZD010000036.1 GCA_020853295.1 Bacteroidia bacterium
TGAGTAATTGCCGGTGGTGCTGTCGGTATATTTCTGGGTTACGGTATTGTACTTGTATATTTTGTTATGATTGGAATTATAAGGATTAAAGTACAGGTCATCGCCATTTACACCTATGGTATTGTTGGAATACACTTGAAAATGTGAGGGCGCTGTAATGGTTTTTCTAATTTTTATTTGCTTGGTCCAGTTGTCGTAAGTAATAGTGGTATTGTTTTGTTTTACATACTTTTCTGTAGCGCCCACAGCTTCAGAAAGCCACAGGGTATCGTTCACCTTTTTGTAGTTTCTGCGGTTGTAATCGTCATTCAGATCCAGGGTATTTTCGGTGGCAAAAAAAATGCCGCTGCTTTTGGTTTTAAAGCCCCATTTATCCTGGTACAGCATGTAGTAATAATTGGTTTGCTTATCGGTAAGCACCATATAGGTTTTGGAGGTATCGTTTGCATCGGTATTTTGCAGCAGCCAGGTGCCATAGATTTGCAAATCTGGCGGGTTGTCTTGCTCAATAATGGTAATTTCTTTTTTGCGGCAGGCCTGTAGCAGCAGCAGCGCAGCGGCCATATATGCCAGGCCCAATACAACTTTCTTGGAATTGTGTACAATCATGCCACAATAGTATAGCCAAAAAGCAGGGCATTCAATTACCAAATGTGGTAGTATGGGGGTGAAAAATGGGGTACTATTATTTTACCGCAGTGCCCAGTGTTTTGATAAAATGCTTACTAATTCCTGAAGGGTTTCTTTCTCTATGGATGTGCAATTTTTACAGTTATTTTCTATTTGTTTTATGTAAGACATCAATGCAGATGTATTGCCCGTATTGTCTGCTTGCAAACTCAGTTCCATTATCACCATTGCGGCCCAGTCTTGTAAATCTGCGTTATTAAAACATGCCTTGTTTGAAAAACAATTGGCAAAATTGGCGGTGTGGTTTTCTAAAAATTCCTTTGCTGCTAAGCCCAGCGTCTCTGCATAAAATCCATCTGCTTTTTTATAGGTGAGGCCAATTACTTTTATGTAAAAAGGCAAACTAGCCAAATTTTTGGTATTTAAACTGTCCAATAGCGCCAAAGAAGCTGTGTTGTCACTAAAATCCCAATGGGTATTATTATAAATGGCTTTCGCCAATTGGGGTATTTGTGTACCGTTCTGAAAGGTGTCTAACGAACATGTGATTGGGCTGTTTTGTATCTGGGAATTTGTAGGCTTTGGGGAATTTGTTTTCGGGTCTGGGGAATTGTTACATGCTCCTAATAACATTACACTTATCAATACCTGAAACCAAAAATAAAGTTGACTGTTGAACTGCATTTTTAAGGCCATCTTCTTTTTTTATAGGGTAACCGTTTGTTATTTCGAAATGGGTATAAAAAACTCCACTTTGCCGCATTTCGGACAAGTATAAAGATCAAAAGATTCTTTATTTACAAAAAGTTCAAAAAAATCGCCAAGCACACCCATTCTGGCACCTTCGTGAAATTTGAAATTGCCACCAAAAGCCATGGGAATCGCGCAGCGCAAGCAATTTATATTTCTTATTTCTGTGTTGTTTTTTCCTCTTTTTTTGGAAATGGATTCCAAATCCGTGTTGCAATTGGGACAAGCTTTATCGCCTGTGTTCACCTCCGTTTGGCATTTGGGACAAATGGTACTAAAGTCTTCATTTTGCAATACAGTTGCGGCAGCAAAACTGTAATTACAATTCCAACATAATTCAAAACCATCTTCGGTTTCGGCACTGCATTGCGGGCAATGGTTCATCGTCTTTAGCGTTAAATTTATTCGTTTACATAGCCCACATTTTTACACTTTATGTTTGTCAAATATTTCTATTTCAGCCATCATGGTAGGCGATATTTGTCTACTCCTCATCAATGTCTTCCTTTTGGCGGCCTTTAAAAAATTTCCAAACTGCTGCGCCAGCTGCTGCAACCCCTATGGCTATTAGCTTCCAAAACTTGGCAAAAAGTGCGAACATACCTACTTTGGCCAATATTTTTCCGGCAACCAAACCGCCTAGGGTCAAAGCTGCAACATTGTCAACATCCGGATTAAAATCGGCATATCTATGCCCTTCTTTAAAGGTTACACAACCAATAACTTTATCCATATTGGCCTCAACAGCAGGCAATTCACTCATATTGGCAACTGCATTTAACATAAACACGCCTTTGCGGCCCAGCACCCTTAGGTTGTAGTTAAGGGTATTAAAACCGCTTTCTCCAAACTTCAGTTCTTTGGCCCAGTGCAGTACTTTCTTATTCTTATCGTAAAAGGGGGCTACTGCCCAACCTACAAATTCAACGGTTGGAAACCCTTTTTTTATCCTATTTTGATTTTCTGCTGTAACTTCTTTTTGCAGTTCTTGCAACAATTTGTTGTAATCTATATCATCGGCATCATCGTCTTTTACAAAACCCATATTTTCATAACTTAGGGCAAAAATCCAAACATTGGAATCCAATACGCCTAAGTTTTCTGGAACCAACATACCCAATATGCCACTATCGGCAGGGTTTCCCCAAAGGTCTGTAAGTACAAATATGCTCTGCTTTCTATCTAGGAACTTAAATCCTTTAGGAACTGTAAGTATGGCATTGCCAGCATCTAAGTTAACAACACCCGTTTGGTATTGCATGGAGGCTTCAATGGCATCTATGTTCATTTGAACACTGTCATCATCTTGTGCAGCTGCTGTAGCGGCAAAGCAAAGGGTGACAAGCCCTAGTAAAAAAGCTTTTTTCATATAGTAATGGGAATTATTGTATAGCTGTTTTTTATAATGGCGAAATCTAAGGCCAGTTGCAATTAAGGGATTTTTTTTGAAATAAATACTCCAGGTGCAACAAAACACATCCATTGCAGTGAAGCTGCACATTAATTGGTTGGCAAATCCTACTACGATGATGCTGGCCGTTGCCTTGGCCAAGCGCAAGCTCGGCTATTTGGCCTCTAGTACACCCTACCCGTTTTTGAGGGGTCTTTTAGGTCTACCCAGTAAATTTGTATGGGCTCCTCGCTATCGTGCTGTCCATTGTTGTTGCTATCCAGCCGGGTGTACACATACATGTAATCGTTTATGGGGTCGTACTGGGATTTGTAAACCGAGCAATTCTCGGGCACCAAAGCCTTTTGCATATCGCCAGCAGCATTAAACCCGTACAAGCGGCGCAGGTCTTTTAGGTTGATAAACCCATCTTTATTGGTGTCTTGGTTGTACACCGATACCATCATAAAATTGCGGTTTACCGGCACCCTGTTTAGGGTATCTTGTTCAGGTGCGGGGTAGTACAGGGTTTTTACCAATACAGGTTTTGCAAATAGGTTTTTGGGCTTGCCTTCTTGCAGTTGGGTAAAGCTTATGTTTACCAGGTTATAGCCATATACTGCTTCAAAGCCCGGCAGCAGGTGGTGGTGGTAGTTGTTGCCCGGTGTAGGCCCATCTTCACCCTCATAGCTGCGGTAAAAATTGCTTTCACCGGTAAAGGTGCGGTTGTTGTCTTTGTTGGTATTTACCTTAAACAGGGGTGTAAGCCGCACTTGGGGCCAAGCGGTAAGCAGCACATCTGCGGGCCTGGTTTTGATCACAAAGGAGTCGAGGTTGACGCCATCATTGGGTGTAGGTTCGGCATCGGCGGTATTGGCGGGGCCTACCTGAAAGCCTTTTTCATCGTGCCCGCGTTGTTTGCAGGCTTGCATGGCCAGTATGGTAAAGAGGAGGATGGGGATGTGTTTCATGGGGTCGAAAAAGTGCTAAAATAAACCTATATTATTAATTCCTAACCATTGTAAAGTCTCCAAGTTCAAATTCTTCACCTTCTTGATCAACATGTTTTATTGTGCAATGTTCAACATTTTCATAAAATTCTAAAACAAAATTTGAAAATTGCTTTGTGTTTATATTCCACATTTTTGCAACTAATTGATTACTATTTCTCGATATAATAGTCCCTGTAACTTGTTGGTCTAAATCTGAATTGAAATCTTTAATTCCTTTATTCATAGAAATAAAATAATGCACTTCATTTGTATCGAATATTACTATATACTTCCAATAATTGAATGTAATAATACCCATATGAGTTTCTTCATGGCTCTCAATAAAATTATCACTTCTATACATTTTATATACCTTCATAATATCATTCAAAATACTTTCGATTAAATGAAATCCAATATATCAAAATAAAATCTCATGTCTATACAATCATTCAATAGGCAATGATACACTATATAATCAATGTTCCTTTCAAATTCATTATTCTTACTCAAACCCGACAACACCACATCAGAATTGATTAACAATCATATAAACGTGATATCATAAATAATCATCCAATTTACATATCAATTTTATCATATAACTCATCTTCATCAACATCCGTATCAAGGCCATCCTTATTGCTATAATCTTCAAAGAAACCGTTTCGTTTGAATCTATTAAATAGTCTCCTAATTAACA
>JADYZD010000037.1 GCA_020853295.1 Bacteroidia bacterium
GTTTGCCCTCTTCTGAAATTTACGACAGCTACCAAGATTATAAAGGCTACCTGTGGTTTACAAGCGACCGTGGAATTATTCGCTATGATGGTTACAAATTTAAAGTGTACACCACCAATGATGGCTTGCACAACAATACCTATTTTACAATAACTGCATTTGGAGATGTGTTGTTTTTCTGTTCTATCGATGGAAATATAGACTGCATTAAAAATGATGAAGTTGTCCAAATTAAACAGCCTCATTTGCCCAATCAAAAAGTATACGGGTGGTACTCCATTTTAGATGTAGATACACTGCACAGCGAAATGATTATTGTGTCACCGAGCTTGCCTAAATATATAAAATATAATTATAAAAACGGAAAAACAGAGGAATACAATCCCATGTCTATAAGCCCTATTGAGAAAAAATATTTTTATATGGGCAATTGTGGCATCCAAATTTTAAGGCCCAGGGAAGATGGATCTACCCGTTACCCAACACGATTTCATTACAAAGACAAATTAGACAGTATTTGGGTGGCTTACTTTTTATATGAAGGCCATATCACTACATATAGCGGCACCAAGAAAATAATCGATATTCAACTCAATAAAAAAAATCCCATTTATTGCTCAAAAGTGGTGAACAATCAAATTTGGGTAGGTACCAATATTGGTTTAATGAGGTTCAATATGCAGGGTAAAATATTGGACACCATTTACAAGCAATTCGAGGCATCTTCCATTTCCATAGATTTTGAAAATAACATTTGGATAACCACCCTGAATAAAGGCATTATCAGAATACCGTCTCAAAATATTGACGAGATAAAAACACCTACAATTGACAATATAAAAAACAGAATTGTTTGCCTAAAAAAAATCAAGTCATCTATACTAATGGTTTCAAATAATGCCACATTTATTATTGCAGATAATGAAACCGGAAAATTTGAAAAATATTGGACAAATACCGACCACCCGCACACCAATGATGTTATTGTACTAGGTGATACCATTTTTAGTTATACCGCACAAATTATTTATAAAAACAAGCAACTGAAAATCCATAAAACCGACAATGATCCTGAATACACGCGGCGCACTTGGGGCTATGGCTATGCCGGTATGCGGCTAAACAATGGACAAATTATTTCGGCATACCACTTAAGTTATTCCATCTGGGACAAAGACTATACAAATTTACTGGGTTCATCGGCAAACTTGCACAGCAAAGTATTGTGTTTTGGCAATGGGCCTGACAATACAATTTTCATAGGTGCGGTGAACGGTTTGTTTGCTATGAAAATGAAAAACCCTTTTCAGGCAAGTAGGTATTTTATTCCCAATTTGGATTCCAATATTCGAATCAATTATATCCAAAAACAGGGTGCCTATTGGTACCTTTCCACCTCAGGGCAAGGGTTGGTTATTACCAATTTACACAAATCCATGGTGATAACTGAAAGTACAGGTTTGGTAAGCAACCTGGTGCACAAAGTGGCATTCGACAACAATGGATATGTGTGGATAGCGACCAACAAAGGGTTGGTAAAAATGTCGGTTGACTTTGCAAATCCCATTAACGGCAAACACACATTCGAGACTTTTTCTGCAAATTCAGGACTTTCAGGCAACTATATTTCTGATATATTAATTGATAAAAATAAAATTTGGATTGCCACCAATAATGGACTCAATATTTTAAATATTTCTCATGTTTTTAATATTAGAAATGCTCCAAAAATTAACATAGAAAAAATTATTTCTGGGAATAATACTTTTATACTTACCAACAATAAAACATTTGAATTTAAAAATTACGACAACGATATCCGCATACATTTTACAGGAATTTGTTTTGAAAAACCTGTAAATGGGATGTTTTACCAGTACCGCATTATTGGTGGTGGGCTAGATAGTAACTGGGTGCACACAGATGAAAGGGAAATACAATTTACTAACCTCATTCCTGGCTGCTATATTTTTGAAGTAAAGGCTGGAAACAACAACCAATTATGGTCGTTACCCGCAAAAATTTCTTTTAAAATAGCAGCACATTTTACCCAAACTGTATGGTTTAAAATTTTCCTCATATTTTTCATCCTCTTTGTGATTTTTATTTTCTTTAGAACCAATTATTTTAGAAATAGAAACAAACAAGAACAACTTCAAAAATTACAACAGGCTGAGCTCAGAAAAAGGGAGGCCGATTTGAATACACTGAGGAATCAAATGAATCCGCATTTTATTTACAATGCCATGAACAGCGTTCAAAGCATGATTTATCAGGAAAAATTTGATGAAGCCAACGATTTCTTGGTGCGTTTTTCAACCCTCATGCGCAAAACCCTTGAATTTTCTAAATCCGAATATATTTCTATTGCCAACGAGGTGCTGTTTTTGCAAAATTATTTAAGTATTGAAATATCCAGATTTCCCAATTTGTTTGAATTTTCAATTAAAGCCGACAATAATTTATTGCAGGAAGACGTTAACATTCCTGCATTGTTAATTCAACCCATAGTTGAAAACTCTGTGAAACATGCATTCAAAAAAGTGGGCAATACCGGAAAATTATATATAGAAATAGTACCCGATCCAGATTTGGGATATGTTCATGCCTACATTATGGATAACGGGGTAGGCCTGCAACACAAAGGGAATGAGGATGCTGCAGTAAATAGAAAAAGTTATGGGTTGGAAATAGTAAAAGAAAGACTCTTACTTTTTAAAGAACAAGGATATTATCGCGCCCACATGGCCATTGAACCAGAAAGGGACGACATGAAAACAATTATACATTTAACCATACCAGTGATATCTTAATTATGAAAGTTTTAATCGTAGAGGATGAAGATT
This sequence comes from Bacteroidia bacterium, assembly GCA_020853295.1. GTDB lineage: Bacteria > Bacteroidota > Bacteroidia > NS11-12g > UBA955 > JAGXTF01. Next base: position 2,847 of record JADYZD010000037.1, read on the forward strand.
TAAGCGCAGACCTAATAGCAGGAATGATTCAAGATCGATTTCCCGACATTACTATTTGCGGCAGGGCTTCAGATGTAGAAGGGGCAATTGATTCTTATTTCAAATTGCGTCCTGATTTGTTGATTTTAGACATAGAAATCCGCGGTGGAACGGGATTTGACGTCTTGAATGCCATAAAAAATGAACCTATAAAAGTGATTTTTTGCACGGGTTACGACGAATATGCCATACGGGCATTTAAATACAATGCCATCGATTATTTGCTCAAACCCATTTCCACGGCAGAATTTGATGATGCCATAGAATCGGCAAGAAAGATACTAGATCAGGAGGTTGCTTTAAATTCCATTTTAAAACACCCCAATTACCCCGATCCGAAATACCTGGTAATTGCAGACCGAAAAGGTTACCACCGAATTAAACTGGATGCCATTGTGCGCGCAACAGCTGAGGGTGCTTATACCCGTTTTGACTTAACAACAGGAAATCAAATTATTACCTCCAGGTCATTGGGATACTACGAAGAAATTCTCCCTCCCACCAATTTTATTCGGGTACACCACTCTGCCATAGTGCAGGTGGCTTGCATTGTGAATTCAGATCCCGATTTGGGACAAATTGAATTGGAAACAGGAATCATTCAGGAAGTGAGTACAAGAAAACGCAAATTGCTCAAACTCCATTTGGGATTAAGATAAAAAAGGGAGATTGCTCTCCCTTTAATATCAAAATTTAAAAAAAATTACATCCAAATAAATTATGCCTAATTGAAAAGTATAATTCGTATGGAACAAATTAACTCCTTAGGTATAACTTTTACACTAGCAGATATCAAACCAAACCCAACACTTATCAAATAGCCTTGACTATTCCGAATCTGTATTGGCTGGAATTTTAACTGCCAATATTTTTTCTACTCCAGCACCTGTTTTGCCTTCAATTGCCACAGCACCTTTGAGGCTTTTAAGCGCCGCTATCGCACCTTGCGCACTGTAAACAGGTTCATTGTTGATTTGGGTAATCACAAAATCAGATTCAATTCCTGCATCTTTAAATACCCCTTTTGAAATATTTGACACCCGCACCCCATTTTTCAGGTTGAGTTTAAGGCGTTCTTCACGACTGGTGGTAGCTAAGGTCATACCCAAATAAGTTTCGGTGTTGGATTTTTGTGCCATTTCCACTTTTGTACCGCCATCCTCACTTA
>JADYZD010000038.1 GCA_020853295.1 Bacteroidia bacterium
CCTTCAATGGATTTTTGTTTTTCATCACAAATAGAAACCCTGCCTTGCTTTTATCGCTGTGAAATTTGGTTTGAATGATGGGTTCGGAAAATTCTATGGTAAAATGCACCAATTGGTCTTTTGCCCAAGCTTTGCTGCGTCGGTGACCTTCAATTCTGTATTTGGATACTACAGTGATGTTATAATCCATTAAAGCATCGCGGTGCTGCAAATCCAAAACCACATTCACCGGACCAATTCTGGGAAATGAATACTGGTGCAATGCCACCCTTGTGGTGGTGGTAATTTGGGTGAGTATTTGTTTGTTTTTTAAATAGACTTCATAGTATCCAGGACTGGCTTTTTCTGTTGTATGGTCAAAATTGCCAGCATTGCCTTTTGTATCAAAATTGGGTTTGCCCAAGCCAGGCATGATTCCAATATCTCCATAATCACTAACTCCAGTGCCGCTGAGGTGGGTGTGAGAAAATGCAAAGATTTGGGTATCGGAGTAATGGTAACCGCCGCATCCATCCCATGAACCATCGATTCGGGTATCAGGACTAGCTTGCACCATGCCAAAAGGCAAGGTAGCGCCAGGAAAAGTATGCCCATGGCCTCCGGTGCCAATAAATGGATTTACAAATTGGGTATATTGAGCAAAAGCATTTAAGCTAAATAAATAGCAAAATGCAATGAGGATTCTACTGCGAAACATTCGCAGCAAAAATAGGCATTAGCTGGGTTCTAAATCCAATTAAGCGTTGTCTTCCACTTCGGCAGCAGCAGCATTTTTGGCTACGCTTTCTATGCCGTTGTCGCGACTGGCTTCAGATGCATACATTTGGCTTGTACCTACAACTTGGCCATTACTGGCTTTTAAATTGAAATAAAATTTGCCATTGGCTGCAGTTTTTCTTTCAAATTTATCGCCATCAGCACTGTTTTTACGCACGCTTTCAACACCGTTTAGGGCGCTGTCTTTTGCTTTGTACCCTTCGCTGCCTAAAATAGGTTCGCCGTTGGTAGCTGTTAAACGAAAATAAATTTCACCGTTGTTGCCGGTATAAAGTTCAAATTTTGGATGATTGGCCATGTTTCAAATGTATAAAAAAAAATGAAAAAACACAGTAATGGTAAAATTAATTCATCAAAAAAAAAGTGCTACCAAAGCAGCACTTTTTAAATTTCTTTTCAATATGGATTTATTGTTTTTGAACCACCAATTTCGCTGATAATGGTGCTTTGCCTTCAGTTTGTATGGTAACAAAATACATCCCAGAACTCAATTTGTCCAACTGAACTTGTTCTGAAATTCCAGTAAAGTTGCTTTGGTAAACCAAGGCGCCACTTAAATCCCGAATATAAATTTGGTGCTTGCCCGTAGTTTCAGTCGCAATATTCAATACTGAATTTGCAGGATTCGGCATCAAATTAAAGTTCGATTTTTCAAGCCTTACAATGGCATTTTGCTGCTGTTGGGGTATCGAGGTATCTCCAGCGGCACAATCTGTTACCAAGCTGGTTAAAATGGAATCGTATTTCACAACTACTTGCACCACAATATTGTCTGCATAGTCATAAATCTTTTGATTGATCACAGATTTGGTGCTGCTTCCCCAATAGTTTTGGGTCATAACCAATGTATCGGGGTTGGCGGTGGGACTGCTGCCGGCGTTTATTTTTACAGCATAGTTGGTAGCATTTAAAAAGTTGTTGTTGTAGATAAACACTTTACGGGGTTTGTCAAAATACAACATATATAAATTGATGTGGTTTTCTGCACTGTCAAACGTGTTGTTGTTAACAATTAATTGATTGCCAGGTGTGAAACCATAAATATAAAGAATATCACCTTTGAATTTTCTAAATGTATTGCAAGATAAAGTTACTTTTGTTTTAGGCTGATTGCTTGCGGCGTAAGCATTTATTCTGAGCCCTGAGAAGGTCTGTATGTCATAAAATGTGCTTCTGGTAATTGTTGTGTTGTTAGGGAAATAGGACCCATAGGAATGTTTTACTAAACATTGGTCCATTTCTAAAGTGGTGTAATACCCAGAAATAGAATAAACGGCATATCCAGCCGCATCTTTACCGCCTATGAATTGTGTGTTTTCAACTTTAATTTTTATGGTATCTGTGTAAGCATTGCTGTGATAGATGCCATTGTAAAAATTTGTGAATTTGCTGTTTTTTACATATAAATTTTGATTGGTTATACTTATAGCTGAAACATTACCCCCGGCCAAATTGAAATAACAATAGTCAAAAATTGTACCTGTACCAGTGGTGAAATTATGTCCAGGTGCACCTTTTGGAAATGAAATTGTTGCCGTATCAAAAGTAATAATACTGTCCTTGGTGCCCTTCGCTATTAATGTTCCGCTAATATATAGTCCGTTACTTTTAGCTGTCGACTTTATCACAACACCAGGCTCAATAGTAACCGTTACACCGGGTTGAATGGAAGAGTTGGCTGTCAGAATATAAGGGTTGCCTGAGGCTTTCCAAGTTTCATTTGCAGTCATTAATGTTTTAATTGTAGTTTGAGCTTTCAATTGGGAAACACCCAATGCGAAGGCCGCAAGAACTATGAAAATGGTTTGTTTTTTGTTCATGTTGAATTATGTTTGTTTTTCCCAAGACGGGATACTTTTAGATCCGTTGCACTTTTTACAAATAAAAAAAATATTTTTCACAAAGGTGCAACATTTTCAAATACCACTCGTCATGTATAGAATTAAAATCAAAATAACCCCCAATTCTCATTTTGTTTTCGGATCAAACTGAATACCAGCCTAGTAAACAGAATCAGGATTCAGGAAACTCACTTGACCCCAAAATTGTTATTGGTTGTTTTGATCGCGATTTGCACAGCCAAGAGCTGGTGTATGAA
>JADYZD010000039.1 GCA_020853295.1 Bacteroidia bacterium
TGCGCTTCAGCCGCCGTTTCGTTTCAGAAAATATGGCCCAGTGGCTGCTCATTGTATTTTGGTTGTTGTTTGAAACCCTGCATCAGCGCTGGGATTTAAGCTGGCCATGGCTCACATTGGGCAACGGTTTTGCGGGTGCTACTTGGTTTGTGCAATGGTACGATATTACTGGCACTATGGGGGGCAGCTTTTTGGTTTTGTTGGTGAATTTATTGCTCTTTAAAGCAATCACTATTCAATCATTTAAACCGGCAAAATATGCCTTGTATTTGCTGTTGCTTTTTACATCCATTTCACTGTTAAAATTATTCACGCAATCCCATAATAAATACAACAAAATTATAGAAGTGGTTGCACTGCAACCCAGTTTCGACCCTTGGAATGAAAAGTTTGTTCGCGACCCTGCAGATATGATTGCAGAAATGGTTAAAATTTCCAAAACCCAAGTAGATTCCAATACCGATTTATTGGTTTGGCCTGAAACCAGCCTCACAGAAAATATTGAACTCATCAATGCCGACTTCGATTACCAAGTGCGGTTAATTGATGAATTTAAAAAGAAGTATCCCAAATTAGAAATTCTCACCGGGGCCGATATGCAACAAATTTACCGCAATTGTAAATCCAGGCCCAGCCCCACTGCTCGCCCCACATCTACCAACAATATTTGGTGGGATTCTTACAATTCTGCGCTATTTCTAAACCAACAAAGCAAAACCTCTTTTTACCATAAAAGCAAATTGGTGCCAGGTACAGAAAAAATGCCATTAACCGGGCTTATCCCTGCCATCAATGATTTGGCTGTAAAACTCGATGAAAACAGCACCACAGGCAGTTTGGGTACGAGTGATTCTGTTGTGGTATTTGGCAAACACAAAATTATTCCTGCCATTTGTTATGAAAGTATTTATGGCGATTATTTAACGGATTTTGCAAAAAAAGGTGGCCAATGTATTGCTGTAATTACCAATGATGCTTGGTGGGGAAATACCCCAGGTTATAAGCAACACATGTCGTATTCCAAATTGCGCGCTATTGAACAACGCAAATGGGTGGTCCGCAGTGCCAATACAGGCATTTCCTGCTTTATTTCGCCTCAAGGTGAGGTAATAAAAGCCACAAATTGGTTCGAAAAAACGGCCATCAAAAACCAAATTATGCTCAGAGATGCGCCCACCATTTATGTGCGCCTGGGCGATTTTTGGGTGCTGGTAATGATTATGGTTATTATAGGTATTTGTGCTGCAACAGAGAAATATTCCGCAAAATAATATTCCAATTAATTCAAATATTTTTTGCTTATTTATTTCCCAATTTCTTAATATTATTTCACAAACCTTGGGTCCGTTTCCATTACATGCCCGCATTCGTTGCAGGTGCGCAAAGATTCGCTAGCATAGTAATGCCTAAAATGGGGTTGGAAATCATTCTCTATATCCTTTAACTCAAAATACACCTCATGCAATTTGTTGTTGCATTTGTCGCAAAACCAAAGCAAGCCATCGGTATAGCCTTTGCCTTCTCTTACCCTCTCTATCACCAATCCTACGCCATTGGCCATTCTGCCCGGACTGTGGGGTACTTTGGCAGGATGCAAATACATATCTCCCGCTTTTAAAGGCACTTCCACACATTTTCCATCTACCTGAATTTTAATCAATGCTTCGCCTTCCAATTGATAAAACAACTCTTCCGTTTCGTTAAAATGGTAATCCTTGCGGGCATTTGGGCCTCCTACAATCATTACAATATAATCCGTTCCTTCCGGATACAAGTTTTTGTTTGCTACCGGTGGTTTTAGCAAATGGCGGTTTTCCTCAATCCATTTGTTGAGGTTGAATGGCATTCTGATCTCCATGAGACAAAAGTAATTAGAATTTTAGAATTTTGTAAGCCGAATTTGATAGCCTTAAAATATAGGTTCCCGGAACAAAATCACTCGGAAATAACTCCAATTCTTCCCCAGCCTCTACTGCTTTTTCAAGCACCATTTCACCACTTACCGTATAAATTTTCAGTGTACCAGTAACCAAAGGATGCACAACCAAATTGGAACTGGAAACCGCAAACCCATCGCTGTTTTGCAACACCATGGTTTCTTTTATGGTTTCTACCCCTACTTGTGGCAATAAACCACGCGGATAAAAAGCCTTTAGCATAGCCCAGCGGGTTCTGCCGTTGTTTGCAAATGAATCTACCAAAAACAATAGGTTTGCAGCTTCTCTCATGGTAATATTTCCAAGCATCAATGGCATGGCATGGAATACAATTTTCAAGGTGCTGTCATACCCAATTTCGTTTGCCAAATCGAACAAAGCAGCTCCAAACAATTGCCCATCAACATGGCTTTGATTGGTAATGTCTACAGGAAAATAACGGGAATTCACCAATGTTCTTCCGGCCCAAAATTCGTTGTGCCCATCCCAATTGTATACCCATCCAATTTGGTTTTTGGTAATTCTATTCGAATATGCCACCGCCATAAAATCGCAAATTCCTTCTTCAATTGCTTGCCGTTGTGTGCCTATATATGCGTTTGGATTGAGCAAATGAAAGGCCGCATGTGTGTATTCGTGCACAGGGGCATCTGCATCCTCCGCATCATCCACACCACCATCACCAAATTCAATGGTGGGCGGATTCACCAAGGGATCCAAACCCGATTGGTCGGCATTGAAATACGCATGCACATCAATGACCACCGAATCCCTGTAATGCCCAAACCCCAAACTGTCCCACCAATTGCACAACTGGCTCAAATGGTAAAATACATTTACCTCCTCAAATGCATCCATATCCCGGCTATAAAACAATGGCCCTTTGCCCACAGCATGTTGGTTTACAGGAAAAGAAATTTCTTTAAAAGAAAAATATGGGCTTTCTAACCGAAAAGAATCTTGATAAAATTTGCAATTGAATACCACCTCTTTTCTTTCTGCCGCCAATTCAGAATAATTAAAATCGTTGCCGTCTTTGTAGTTCCCTCCATACAATTTATTGGCACTACTCAAAGGGTCAGGAAAGTGCACAAAACCCTTGGTAAACGTGTCTTTTCCCAAATACCTGTGCTTGTCTTCAACAAAGGTTTCACCAGTTAATAAATGTGTGTAAATTCTAAAACCAGAAGAATCAGAATAGCCAAATAGTCCATAGGTATTTTCCGTTTCCATAAACAACCATTCTGCATTTATCAGGTTATTTTCTGCTGCTATTTTTTCAAATAAAATATTGGAATTTACAGTTGCATTTATTGCCACTTTTTGGCCAAATTGTACAGCAACTATTTGGCAACCCTGCACCGGAAAACCCAAATAATACACATTGTAAACCTTGCTGTTTTTTACCTCATTGGCCAATTTAATTTCTGAACCCTGCGGTATTTTATCTTTAAAATAATAGGCAATGCCACTATTTTCTATGGCGCTTTTGGGCAACACCATTGTGGTCATTTGGCCATACAAATGGTTGCCAATTAGCAATAAAATAGCAAATATACTTGGCCTCATCACCAACAAATTTAAATACTCACCCTGCATTTATCTGTCATACTCAGGTGATTTTGTAAAAAATGACAAACCATTGGGGATGAAAACGGCAAAAATTGCGCTTCCCTAGCAACAATAAAATTTTGCTCCTATTATCCATCCCATACATCAAACTTATTGTGTAATTTTGCGTCTCTTTTCAAGGATGAGTGATTCCATTAAGCACGAATGCGGCGTTGCCTTTATTCGACTGCGAAAGCCCCTCAGCTACTACCACCGTAAATACGGAACACCGCTATACGGACTCCATAAATTGCAGTTTTTAATGACCAAACAACTCAACCGGGGGCAGGATGGTGCCGGGTTGGGAGTGGTAAAACTCGATCCTGAATTTGGTGCCCGCTACCTTTCTCGCCAAAGAAGTGCTTCTAAAACCGCCATTGGTGATATTTTTGAAAAAGTAAGTGAGCATTTCAAGTCCCTCTCTCCTGAGGTTCAAAAAAGTGATGAACTGCTGAAAAAAGAATTCCCCTATGCAGGAGAATTGCTACTCGGCCATTTGCGTTATGGAACCTACGGTGGAAATTCGATAGAAAACATTCACCCTTTCTTGCGCCAAAACAATTGGATGGCGAGAAATCTCATGCTCGCAGGCAATTATAATGTTACCAATGTAGATGAACTGTTTGAAGCTTTAATTGAATTGGGCCAACAACCCAAGGAAAAAAGCGACAACGTGCTGATGCTAGAAAAAATTGGACATTTTATTGATGAAGAAAACCAAAGACTTTTTGGCATTTTAAAATCTCAAGGATTTACCAACCAACAAATCACTGAGAAAATTAAAGAAGAAATTAATTTGGTGAATGTTTTAAAACGTTCATTCAAAAATATTGATGGGGGTTACAACATGGCAGGTCTATTGGGCCACGGTGATGCTTTTATCATTCGCGATCCCAATGGAATTAGGCCTTCATTTTATTATACCAATGATGAAGTGGTGGTAGCCGCATCTGAAAGATCCGCCATTCAAACTGCTTTTAACCTGCAAATCCACGAAATCAAAGAATTGGGTCCTGGAAATGCACTTTTGGTTCGAAAAAATGGAAGTTTTGAAGAAGTAAATATTGTTCCCCCGGGCAAAAATTACCGCTGCTCTTTTGAACGCATCTATTTCTCCCGTGGCAATGATGCCGATATTTATCAAGAACGACGTGAATTGGGCCGTTTGCTGTCTAAAAAAGTTGGGCAACATTTGGGCGAGGACTTAATAAAAAACACCGTTTTTAGTTACGTTCCCAATACTGCTGCCACTGCATTTTACGGAATGATTGATGGCATGCATGAAATTATCAGAACCAAACAAGCTGAAGCCATTTCCAAAATCAATGTGGTTGAGGAACCCGAAAAGCTGGAAGAAATTCTGTCATGGAAACCCCGCCGTGAAAAAATATTGGTGAAAGATGTTAAAATGCGCACCTTTATTACCAATGATAACGACCGTGAAGACCTGGTAGGCCATGTATACGATGTTACCTATGGTACCGTTAGGCCTGGGGAAGACACCCTAGTGGTGATTGATGACAGCATCGTTCGCGGAACCACATTGAGAACCTCCATTTTGCGCATTTTGGACAGGTTACAACCCAAAAAAATCATCTTGCTCTCTTCTGCCCCCCAAATTCGTTACCCCGATTGTTATGGTATAGACATGAGCCGTATGGGTGATTTTGCCGCATTCCAAGCAGCAGTGAGCATCATCAAAAAAGAAGGCCGTGAAAACCTCCTCAATGAATTGTACGAGAAGGCCAAAATAGAAATTCAGAAACCGGCTGAAGAACAACAGAACATTATCCAACAAGTGTACAATGGCATTTCCTATGAAGCCATTTCCGCACAAATAGCCGAATTGGTAAAACCCACCGATATCCATGCTGAATTGGAAATTATTTACCAAACTGTAGAAGGTTTGCACTCTGCCTGCCCCAATTATCCCGGTGATTGGTACTTTACAGGAAACTACCCAACTCCAGGGGGTACCAAAGTGGCCAACCGTTCGTTTATCTATTACATGGAAGGCAGAAAAGAACGGGCCTACTAGAACAATTAATCGATTGTTCTAAACAATGCTACCGCTTTAAAATCCTGCTAAATTAAGCTCGGTTAGAATACTTATTCTTTCTTTTTAAACCCCAAACTTACCCCATTAATACAGTACCGCAATCCTGTGGGTTGTTCGTATCCATCATCAAAAACATGGCCCAAATGTCCGCCGCATTGCGCACAAACCACTTCGGTTCTTACCATACCATGGCTGCTATCCACCACCTCTTTTACAGCACTTTTGTCAATAGATTTGTAAAAACTGGGCCAACCACAATGGGCATCGAACTTGGTGTTACTGGTAAACAATTCAGCACCACATGCTTTGCACACATAGGTTCCAGTATCCCATAAAGTTTCGTATTCGCTGGTAAAGGGCCTCTCGGTTCCTTTTTGGCGCAATACCCTGTATTCTTCAGGTGTTAAGATTTGTTTCCACTCCTCGTCCGTTTTTGTAATTGCAAAGTTTTTACTGGTATCCATGGTTGTGCTCTTGGTTGAATTCGTTTGTTGGCTTTTGCATTGTGTAGCTGCCAATAATGGCAACAACATCAAAGGCATTAACATTTTCAATGTGGTATTCATGCCCTATATGAAACAAAGTATGCGCCGTATGGTTCGTTTTGTGTCAGTAAAATGCAATACTTGATAAAACCGACCCGCAGTTGCGTTGCTATGTACCCAACCTTAGCCACTATCTTTGCACCTGTTTGAATTACTTTTCTCATTACTATTTCGACCACCGCAGCAATGATGCCCTCCACAATTTTGGATTGGTACTGCCCGATTTTGTGCGAAACTTTGTAAAAGGCCACAAGTTAAAGCCAGAACACACAGAAATAGTAACGCATGAAAATCACATTTCTTTGAAAGAAGGTACCAAAAAACACTTTCACCGAGACCATGTTTTTCACAATTCAGAATCATTCAAACAATTGGAGCATGAGCTCAATACCATTCTTAAACCTACTTTTCAAAAACTGGATATTCCCCGCTACTGGTTTGCATCCCATTTGTTGTCTGAAATGATGATAGATCGGGTACTTATGGCCCAGCATCCCGGTATGCTCGATGATTTTTATGCCCAACTATTGGCAGCCGATATGGATATTGTAAGTACATACATTTCCGCTTGCGGGGTTAAAGACATAGCCGCTTTTACAGAAAGGGTAAACCGGTTCAACACCAGCCAGTTTTTAAGACAATACGCAAAAGATGAGGCCCTAATTTACTCATTAAACCGCATTTATATTTACGCTGCTGCAGGTGTAGAATGGTCTAAAGAACAATACACTGAATTGCAAAAACATGTTCCAGAAATAGAAAACCGTATTTTTGAAAGTATGGATGGCCTAAAACAGGAAATGGTATGAAAAAAATAATATTCTTTTTTACCTGTGTTTTATTGGCAAATGCTGCATTCGGACAAACCCGCAAATATGTAAATGAATTTATGCATTTGGGGGTGGGTGGCCGCCAACTGGGTATGGGTAAAGCCGGCATTGCATCTACCAATGATGTTTATGCCACCTATTGGAATCCGGCCGGGCTAAGCCATATGAAAGACAACCTTCAGGTGGGTTTTATGCACAATTTCTATTTTCAAAGCATTGCCAATTTTGATTATTTGGCCTTGGCTGTGAAAGGCGAAAACGACAATGCCTTCGGTTTTAGTATGCTTAGATTTGGTGTTGATGGTATTTTAAATACACTGGATTTAATTCGAAATGGTGAAATCAATTACAATAGGGTTACTGAATTTTCTGCAGTAGATTATGCTTTTATGCCTTCCTATGGCAAAAAAACACGCCTCATCAGACACCCAGACATAGTGGTTTCTTGGGGCGGGAGTGGCAAAATAGTGCACCGCAAAGTGGGGGATTTTGCCAGGGCCTGGGGCTTCGGTTTGGATGCCGGTTTTCGCATAGATGATTACAACAACCGCTGGGGACTGGCCTTGGTTATGAGAGACATAACCGGTACTTACAACAATTGGCGCTTTCAATTTACCAATGCCCAAAAAGATATTTTGGCACAAACTGGCAACATAATTCCAGTAAGCAGCTTAGAGGTAGCTACCCCGCGCTTTAGTCTTGGTGGGTATTCAAAACTTGAAAATGAAAAGTTCTTTGGCCTTGCAGAATGCAACCTAGACCTAACTACTGATGGAAAAAGAAATACTTTAATTAGCAGTTCTTTTATCAGTGGCGATGTGCGCATCGGTGTGGAAGGAGGAATTAAAAATGAAGAGAAAAAATTCAAACTTTCTTTAAGGGCAGGTTTGTATAATTTCCAAAGAGAATTAAAGCA
>JADYZD010000040.1 GCA_020853295.1 Bacteroidia bacterium
TAAATTATTTCGGTTTGTATGACAGTGATGTAAACTCAAAACAAGTCCTTGACTATTTGAACAATGAAGAAAACGGTTGCGAACCTGTTCCTTGGTATATTGTAAAGACAAAACTTGTGACGAATAAGTAGAGCACCAATATTTCTTCTACATTTGCGAATATTGATAATAAAACCTCCATTAAACGAAAAAAAATCACATAATATAAATATGAAAAAATCAATTATAATAACGATGCTGTCGTGCTTAGTTAGCTCAAATTTATTTTCTCAGGAAAATGGCAATGTAGGTCAAGTTGAGGAACGAAAAGGCTATGTAGCAATTCATTTGGGATCAAGTAACCCAACAGGCGACTATGGTAGCGACAACTTCGATAACAGCGAAGCTGCCTTCGCTAAAGGCGGTGCTGTGTTTGACATATCTTTTGGATATAAACTTCTGCCTAATCTGGGATTGACTGCTGTATGGAGGGGACAAGCAAATAGTTTTGATGCAGCAACCTATGCTCAAAGTATGGAAAATTATTTAGGCGCAGGTTATGTAAGTGTGCAACGTTCACCATACTCTATAGGTGGCATTATGGCTGGCGTTTATGGTTCATACCCTACCAAATATAAATTGATTATTGAACCCCGGGTTTTGTGTGGAATTTCAACCGCTACATTGCCAGCATTGAATACCATGGCGTATAATCATGCTGGCACTAAACTAGTTACTTGGTCACAAGAAGAGGCCACAACAATCGCATTCTCCTACATTATTGGTGCTGGTTCAAGAGTAGATTTGTCAAAGAAATTCTGTTTGTTCCTTAATCTAGATTATTATGCGGCCAGGGCTAATTGGTACAATGTGCAAGAGATTTCTTATGGCCATGCTACAGGCACTTCTGAAACAAACTTTTATAATTTTAGCCATAAATTCAGTACCGTAAATTTTAGTGGTGGTTTTGGTTTCAAGTTTTAAGGAGAAACAATGCGCTATCTATAAAAACAGTTCACCTTGCCAAAAATGGGGCATTTGTGGTGGCAGAAACTTTTTGGTTCCGAATAAACATGAATATTAGCTTGAAGGATGAAGCTTCCAAAATCTGCCAACGTTCACCAAGCCCCAATCCTTTATATCCAATGCCCAAAAACAGTATTGCGGTGAATAAAGTGCCTAATCTCATGAAATATGCGGAGAATAATCTCCATAATCTCCGCAAAGCCAGCAGAGAATAACAAAACAGATTTAGCTCTTGTAAGTATAAATCAGGGATTAGATATTGGCAATTGGAAAGATGTAAACAAAGAATTTGGGGATTTAGAAAATCAGAAAGTTAAAACCAAATTTGAAAAATCAATATTGTCGCCAATTAAATTGTTATTAAAAAAATAAAGCCAGCACCTATCAGAAGTTTGGTGCAATTATGGCTCATCGTTAATTTAAACTTGGTACTTCACTTTGGAATTTGTGCTTGTGAACTATTTGATCCTTCCAAAATTACCAGATTTGCCCAGTATGGCAACTATATTGCCAATATTGAAAAACATACTTGACAATTATAATCCCAATAATTGAAGTATATAGATAGAATATTTTTATTTAACTTTACGGCAAACATAAAAACAGTGGAGAATATTGTTCCCTTACCCTTTGGGCCCAAAATGTATAAAAACAAAGCAATCGTTGGTATTTCATATTAAGAATAAAAAACATGAAACAAAAACTTCTCAATAACCTTATGCTGATGTTGTGCCAAATGGCATTCATTTGCAGTTTTGCCAATACCATAATCGTAACAAATAAAAATGACAGTGGTGCTGGATCTTTTAGGCAAGCAATACTAGATGCAGTTGCAGGCGATACAATTGTTTTTGCTGTTACAGATACTATTGCCCTAACAACTGGGGAACTTTTAATAAATAAAAGACTTACTGTTATTGGACCTGGTGCATCATTACTTGCTATTGATGGCAATGCTAAGTCACGCTTATTTCATACAGTAGTTCCGTGCAAAATCAGCGGTCTTACCATTCAAAATGGATCTTCAACTATTGGGGGTGGAATTCTTGCTGACGATACTTTAATGCTATACCATTGCATCATTACCAAAAATTATGCTGGCGGTGTTGGAGGAATTTCTAGTGCTAAATCTTTAACAGTGAAAAAATGTGAAATATCCTATAATGTTTCAAGCGGCAATGGTGGTGGCATAGAAGCCAGTCAACATTTAATCATTGACTCATGCTTTATTACTGAAAATTCTGCATTATCTAGTGGTGGTGGATTGTATTGTTTAAATTAGGATGGTATGTCAATTATCAATACAACTGTTTCTAAATGTAAGGCTCATACAGGCGGTGGTACTTTCGAAGGAGGTGGAGGTATATACTTTTCAAGTTGCCTCAATGTGAAGATTACCAATTGCATCATCTCAGAAAACAGAACAACTGGTTCTGGTGCTGATGGCGGTGGTATATACAACTGCAATTATTCTGACCTCAATATTAGAAATTGCATCATTTCAAAAAATAGAGCAGCTAATACGGGTGGTGGATATCATGGTTTTTCGGAGGGCAATTTGCGAATTTACAATAGTAGTATTTATGGCAATAGAGCTGGCCCACAAGGTGGAGGTATGATGTTTCAAGCTTCAGCTTTATTTGAAATGGATAGTTGTCTAATTTATAATGATACAGCTATTAGAGCAGGTGGCATATCTATTTATGGAGGAGGATGTAGAATAGCAAATAGTTCTATTTATAACAACTATGCCAGAACATATTATGGTGGTGGTCTTGTATTGTCTATTGTTGGTGGAGCTACGCTTATCAATAATACCATTTCTGGCAATACAGCTGTTACAGATGGTGGTGGTATTTGGTACCAGGGAAGATTAATTCTAATTAACAACACAATCTCAAATAATTTAGCTGGACAAGATGGTGATGGTCTTTTTTTAAATGTTGGAATTCCCGAACTACCAGACTTAATGATGAACAATATTTTTTCTAATCAAAGAAACTATGCATGTTTAAATAATTGCGTTGCACCGAATTCTTTAGGTGGAAATATTAGTAGTGATACTTCCATGAACAATTTTTTAATAGACCCGACGGATAAGAATAACACAGATCCCTTGCTTGATACTTTAGCTTTTAATGGTGGCGTTGTACCTACACTTGCCTTAAATTGTACCAGTCCTGCAATTAATGCAGGGAAATATTATCATACTTACTTAGGCCTGACACTTCATGATACTCTTTATAGCCCAATTCGCGACCAAAGAGGTTTTTTAAGAATAGGAAATCATGACATTGGTGCATTGGAATCTGGAACTCGAACTAATACTAGTTTATCGGCCTGCGATTCTTACACTTGGGCAGCTAATGGCAATATTATTTACACCAAAAGCGGAATCTACACAACCACGCTGGCAAGCCGTGCTGGGTGTGATAGTGTTGTAACATTGAACTTGACTATTAACTTTAGTCCTGTATTAACCACAAGTGTAAGTGGCATCACAATTACAGCTGATGAAACTGGGGCAACCTACCAATGGATTGATTGCTCAAACAACTCAAAAATCATTGGAGCAACCAGTCAAACTTTTACTGCCACAGCTAATGGTAATTATGCTGTTGTTGTAACCAATAAGAATTGCAGCGACACAAGCCTTTGTGTGAGTATTACTTCGGTCGGTATTTCTCAATACCCAAACATTAATTCAAAAATTACCATTTATCCCAATCCAAACACTGGTAAATTTATCCTTGTAACAGAACGAATAAGTAAAAACTATTGGGTTACAGACAATATTGGCAAAGTAGTAGCTCAGGGAATAATAAAACAAAAACAAACCGATATCGATTTAAGTAATTCAAAAGCCGGAATATATTTCATTCAAATTGATGGACAATATTTTAAATTGGTAGTACAGTAGTATTTACAATGCTTTAAATCGTATGAAACATATAGAAAAGTAAAATTGGGCTTTAGGAATGTGATTGTATTCTGTTGAAATACAAAAGAAATTCTTATCATAAAACCTTAATTTTCTGTTATTTAATTTAACCAAAACAATAGGCAATGGCAATAAAGAGAACGCCGATCTTCTCCAAGCCCCAATCCCTTATTTCCAGCACCCAAAACCAGTATTGCGGTGAATAAAGTGTCCAATCTCATGAAATATGCGGAGAATAAGCGGTATATTCGCCGCATATTATGCGGAGAATGAAGATTTATATACACGAAAAAGAAAACTGGACTGACTTCACTTGGGACAATAACCAAGTAATGGTAAAACTGGGTGAAGTTAGAAATCTGCAAGGAAGACTTTTGGGTAAAATGGAATCGCTTGGTTTTGATTTGCAAAATGAAGCGGTATTAAATACCCTTACTTTAGATGTGATTAAGTCATCAGAAATTGAAGGTGAATTTTTAGATATTGAACAAGTGCGTTCCTCTATAGCGCGTAAGTTGGGATTTGATATTGCAGGGGCCGTAGAATCAGAACGACACATTGACGGAATAGTTGAAATGATGCTTGACGCTACTCAAAGATATGATGTGCCTTTGAGTAAAGACAGATTGTTTGGTTGGCATGCCGCACTGTTCCCTTCAGGGTGGAGCAATCTTCATAAAATTACAGTTGCCGACTGGAGAAATGATACTACGGGGCCTATGCAAGTGGTGTCGGGGCCTTTGGGTAAAGAAAAGGTTCACTTTCAAGCACCACCTTCTGATAAGATAGCATCAGAAATGATAAAATTCTTAGACTGGTTTGAAAAAGAGCATGAAATAGATTTGGTTCTAAAAGCAGCTATTGCACATTTATGGTTCGTAACAATCCATCCATTCGACGACGGAAACGGACGAATTACAAGGGCCATTACAGATATGGTATTGGCACGTTCTGATAAAAGCATCAGGCGGTTTTACAGTATGTCTGCTCAAATTAGAATTGAAAGGAAACAGTATTATGAAAAACTTGAAAAAACACAAAAAGGAGATTCGAATATTACAGAATGGATTTTATGGTTTTTACAATGTTTGATAAATGCCATTGGCTCCACCGAAGAAACGTTTTCTAAAATTCTTCATAAAGCCGAGTTTTGGAAATTGCATTCCAACACTATACTTAATGATAGGCAACGCAAAGTAATTAACAGACTGATTGATGGATTTGATGGTAAGCTAACAACCTCAAAATGGGCGAAAATGAACAAGTGTTCACAAGATACTGCTCTCAGAGATATTAAGGATTTAATAGAAAAAGGAATTTTAAGGCAAGAAGAAAGCGGTGGAAGAAGTACAAATTATGAATTGAAATAAATGTTAAACGCCAGTCCTTGCAGCCAATGATACAACCCCAATAACATGAGGATAAAGGTTCTTGATACAATAAAAATGGATGGCATCCCCAGCGGTTCTGGAATTGTTAAGTCTGGCAACAGTTATCACATAGTTGGAGATGATTCACCATTTTTGTTTTCCTTAAACAGCGATTTTGAAGTTATCTCTAAAATACCGCTTCTACATTCTTCGGAGTATGCAGATCAGGGTAGAATCATCAAATCAGAGAAACCAGACTTTGAAACGGCTGAAATGATTGCACAAAATGAGATGGTCATTTTTGGTTCCGGTTCTAAATCGCCGCAGCGGGATGTGTTTATTCGCATTTTGTTGGACGATGCTAAGCTTGTTGAGAAATACAATATCTCGGACTTCTACAAAAGCCTAAAAAACCTACCAGAATTTAAAAATTCCGAGTTGAATATAGAGGCCACAGCTTTTCACCATAACCAAATCTTTCTTTTTAACCGCAAAAAAAACCTGGTAATTCAATTTGATTATACCGAATTCTTGGACCATTTAAAAGGGGAAACAGCGTTGCCGCAGTTTAAAATAACACCCTATACCTTACCCAAAATCAATGGCATAGAAGCAGGTTTTTCGGGCGCTACTGCATTAAAAAATGCGCCCAAAATCATCTTCACCGCTTCTGTAGAAAACACAAACAATGCCTATGATGATGGTGAAATATTGGGCAGTTTTATTGGAATGATAGACATTTTCCCAAACGGCATTTCTGAAACTTTTGATTGCTGTCAAATCCCGAATGTTGGTGACAAGATTAAAGTAGAGTCGGTAAGTGTAGAACGGGAAATTTCATCAGGCAAAACCAAAGTGGTGCTCATCACAGATGACGATAAAGGCAATTCTGTAGTATTGAAAAGTTTGTTGGAATGGTAAAATAAATGCAAGAAAATAATTCAATAAATATGATATTTAAAAAAGAACGATTTGACATGAAAAAAACCACCATATATATAGCCCTACTGTGCATTTCAGTAACGAATTTGTTTGCGCAGAAAAATAGTTTTTGTATAGATGCAGGGGTGCAAGGGTACTTGCCAGATAGACTTTTTAATTCAAATCTTCCAAAATCCAACCCCAAAAATGGAGGAATAGGAGCACATATAATGCCCATGTGGAACCATTCTAATCATGTTTCTTACGGATTCAATGTAGAATTTGCATCTGTGACAACCGATGCAGAATATGACGTTTACCACAGACTAAATATTGTATCGGTATCGCCTACCTTTAAATATAACATTACCAATCATAAAATCAGACCCTTTGTAGGTACTGGAATGGGTTTGTACCATGTATTCAACTATACACCGGTGCTCAATTTGGGCATAAAACCTTTTATAGGTATTTCAGTTTATGATGTCTTCAATTTATCAATAGAATATAACAAAATACTCTCTAGAATAAACGAAGACCCCAATAAATATATAGGGTTTAATGAATATTACGTCGGCATAAAAGGCAGTTTTACGATTGGACTTAAAAAGACTGCCCGTTCTAAGCAATAGACTTAAATCATCCATGAAATTGGCTTTCAGGACAACTTTAGCACCTGTACTTACTGAGAAGAAATAGGGATATAAAAAAACCTACAGTATTCTACAGCGTAATTCCGTTTTCAAATTGGCAGCTACTGTTGATATTCGTAAAACCTTTGGCGGCAATGCTATCAATTGAGGGCTAAATTGAAGCCTTCAGGAAGACAATAAACTTTTTTACTACCCCAATGACCATGTTTTATAAACCCATTTATATACTGCTATTGGCTTTGATATTTTCTATTTCCTGCAGTGGGCAAGTAGAATTGTCAATCCAAAATGATACTGCTCAGATGGGTCAAACTAAAATACCATTGCCCTTTGGGCCCAGGCCCAATAAAAATGTTCGCATCAATGCAGGTATCGAAGACAAAGATGGTAATTTATGGTTTGGCAGTGTGGGTGAGGGACTTTATAAATTCGATGGGAAAATATTTGTCCATTTTGGAATGGAACAAGGATTAAACAGCAATGCCATTTATTCCATGCTTCAAGACAATACAGGCAAAATTTGGGTTGGCACTGATAAAGGAATCAATTGTTTTGACGGAATGAAATTCATAAACGTTCCCATGGTTTTGAACAACAATACTGCTGTCTACATCAATAACAGTCACAACTTGAATAGGCTTGTAGAAAATACTGTTTGGAGTATGATGCAAGATAGAAATGGAACCATTTGGTTTGGAACCGATGAAGCAGTCTATTGTTATGATGTACACCTAAATGACAAAGTTGGACAGGAAAAGGGGTTTACTCGTTTTTTGGACAACCCATTTCTGTTGAATGCTGACAGTTTACAACTCAAAGGAATATTTTCAATTTTACAAGATAAAAATGGAACCATTTGGTTCGCGGAATGCTCAGCAGAAGGCATTTCCTGTTTTGATGGCAAGGCCTTATCTGCAATTATTCCTTACAAAGAAATTAGAAGAACAGACAGAATTATTGAAGATAAACAAAACAACTTATGGTTTGCTACTGCATTTAAGGGAATCGGTAGGTATGATGGCAAAACGTACACTCAAAATATTTTTAAGGACCAAGACCTCAATGGATCATACAGTATATTAGAAGATTCCAGCGGAAATATTTGGTTTGATACCCAAGCAGGATTGGCATTTTACGATGGTAAAAATCTCACTGTATTAACTGAAAAAGACGGAACAAATACAACGGATTTTATTCCAATATTGTTGGATAAATCTGGGAATATATGGTTTAGTAGTAAGCGCATGCAGCTATATAAATACGATGGAAAAACATTTACAAATTTTTCGGAGTAGCAAACTTGGGGGGAAATAGTTGAACGCAAAAGCTTGGGCGTGCATATTCCCATTAAATTATTGTCGGCCGACAATCTAAATTTGGCCATTGAAAAAACACAAACTGACGAGATTAAAAGCCATCTTGCTGCAGTTGGCCAACAAATCAAAGATGAAAACGGCCTTGACAACGCAATCGCTGAAATTGAAAAATACTTTAATGATGAACAAAAGTTCCGCACATAACACAAACAAATTTGTGTAATCAAATCAATACAAAAAATGAAAACAATTTTAAACAATAAACATTACTTCTACCTGTTGCTAGCAATAGTTGGCGGTGGTCTTGCATTTTATTTTGCGGTGCTTGGCATCATAGAACACAAGGGGAATTTTAACAGCATGGAGTTTATTAAGAGCACCTGGACAGAAAATCAATATGCAAAAAGTTTGAGTATGGACTTTTGGACTGGAACCATAGCGGGCACCTTCTTGATACTGGTAGAGGGCATTCGCCTAAAAATGAAGAGAATTTGGCTGTATCTTTTGTTAACAGTATGCGTTGCTTATGCATTCGGTTTCCCCTTGTTCTTATTCATGCGAGAACTTCATTTAAGAAAACAGCAATGAAAAATAGGGCAGATATTGTAGGTTTGTGTGTTTATGTACCATCTAAGAATGCACCTGGGCAATTCTTTACATGGTAAAATAGCGAAGCAATAAAATATGAAACAATACGAAATTCAAATCATTGAAACCCTAATGGTGATAGGAGGGTATGTTTTGGTCTATTACATAGTGAAATCTGTGATCAACAATGCACTCAAAAGAACACAGTTTGAAAGGGGCCGAAGAAAAATGACCATAAGGGCCATTCAGTTATTTACTACCATAGGTGCAATTACACTGTTAACCGGTATTTGGGGATTTAGTCAAAATGAAATTGCCTTTTTTGCAAGTACCATTCTCACCGCATTGGGCATCGCCTTTTTTGCCCAGTGGTCATTGCTTTCCAATATCACTTCCAGCATTCTCATTTTCTTTAACCACCCGGTAAAATTGGGCGACCATATAAAAGTGTTGCACAAAGACTATAACTATGAGGGTGAAGTAACGGAAATGAATTACTTTTTCGTGCATATTAAGACCAGTAACAATGAAATCATTACCATACCCAATTCTCATTTTTTTCAAAGTTCATTTTCAGTATCGAATGGCAAACAGAAAACCGAGATTCAATAAATATAGGGTATAGTTTATTATATATTACTGTGCAAAAACTACTGTTTTGTATATTGTTACTCGACACCACAGGCTTATATGGTCAAAAACAAAAGACATTGACTTATATTGGAGGTAATACCGATAGCCTGCCAAATATTCATCTTTATTTGCATAATGACAGTACGTTCAACCTGAAATTATTAGATAATTCTTGTTGGTCTTGGGAATTCTTGGGTGGAACATATTCCTTTAAAAACGATAGCTTGGTGTTATTATTTCAGACTTTTCTCGAAGCACCTAGTTGCCAAATAATTGACACATTTCATAGAAAACGAACATTGAAGGTGCTTTGCATAAATGATAAGGGCAAAGTCGTTGACAAACTTCCCATAGAACTCAATAATGACACAACTAATATTGGTTATATGCCATTGAATTACGTTGACACACCTAGTGTTAATCACACAGGTTCAAGAATAGACTACACATATTATGCACCATTTTTTACAACAAAATCTTTAAAGGTTCAATTTTACAAACCTCAAAAAAAA